>JBAPMH010000641.1:0-4218 GCA_049278515.1 Chthoniobacterales bacterium | reverse complement strand
ACGGGGTCCCTCGACTTCGCTTCGCTTCGCTCGGGATGACGGCTCTGCTGTGTCTCAGCATCATCACCACGCTGGCGGTGCGTGCCCCCGCGGAAGAATCGTTCGGTTCAAAGCTCAAGAAAGTCTTCGCGCCGAGTCCAACGCCCGCTCCGCGCAAGAAAAAGAAAGCGACCGCCGAAAAATCGCCAACACCTAAACCGAGCCCGAGTCCGGAAAAATCTCCATCGGCGAAAAAGAAAAAAGCCACGGCGAGTCCGTCCCCGTCAGAAACGCCCGAGGCCAGCGTTTCTGCTTCGCCGAAGAAAAAGAAAAAGAGCTCGCCCACTCCCACGCCTGAGTCTTCGCCGAGCCCGAGCAAGAAAAAGAAACGCAAGAGCTCGCCCACGCCGTCACCCTCGCCGGAGGAATCTCCGTCGCCGTCCGCGAGTCCAAGTCCAAGTGTGGAACCGGGCGAAAGTCCCAAGCCCTCAGCGTCTCCTTCGCCTTCGCAGAAGAAAAAAGGCGCGCCCGCCACGATTTCGGCGAGCGAGATCTCGGGCTACGACAAATATCCGGAGAACGTTCGCAAAATTGTCGATACAGCCCTGGAACTGACGACGCGAAATCTCGAATACAAATACGGCTCAGCCGATCCCGCGAACGGCGGGATGGATTGCTCGGGATTCGTCTTCTACGTCCTGACCCAGAATGGTGTCCGCGATGTGCCGCGAGATTCCAGCCAGCAGTATGTCTGGGTTCGGAAATCGGGAGCGTTTCGCGCCGTGAACAGCCGGCGGGATGATTCGTTCGAGCTGGAAGAGCTCGCTCCCGGCGATCTGCTCTTTTGGACCGGCACCTACAGTATCGAGCGCGATCCGCCGATCACGCACGCCATGATTTATCTGGGGCGGAAAAAAGGCGGCCAACGCATCATGGTGGGAGCAAGTGACGGACGAACCTATGAAGGGGAATCGCGTTACGGCGTTAGTGTGTTCGATTTGAAGATCGCGCGGACGGCCAAGACGAACGAGGGGCGTCTAACGCCGACGTTCATCGGCTACGGCCGGGTGCCGGGGTTGTAGCAAGGAGCGGCGATTTGAAATCGCCGTCAATTCGGCGGTGAAGACACCGCCGTTCCTTGAGGCTTGTTCTGAGGTCGGAGGGCATTCTCCAAATCGCGATGGTGTTTGTACCAGGCGCCGAGCACGAGCAGGAGCACGAGCACGATTACGATGCGCTGCTCGGCTGGAGTGAGAACGAATACGCCGAAGAATCGTTTCATCCGGCGACGTAGGCGATCGGATCGACCAGTCCCGCTTCGCGAAATCCCTGAAGCCGTATCCGGCACGAATCGCAACCGCCACAAGCCCTGCCGTCGGCCGTTGGGTCATAACAGCTGTGGGTAAGGGAGAAATCGACGCCGAGCTCGGTCCCTTTCCGAATGATCTCGGCCTTCGACATCGAAATCAGGGGGGCGTGGATTCGGAACGGGGCCCCTTCCACGCCGGCTCTTGTCGCCACGCCGGCGAGGTTTTCAAAGGCGGAAATAAATTCAGGCCGGCAATCGGGATAACCGCTGTAGTCGATGGCGTTCGCGCCGATGAAAATGTCCGCGGCGCCAAGGACTTCGCACCAGGCCAGAGCATAGGAAAGAAAGATGGTGTTGCGGGCTGGAACGTAGGTGACCGGAATTTCACCTCTGGATTCACGGTTCTTCGGCACGGCTATGTCGCCGGTCAACGCAGACCCTCCGAAGACGCGAAGGTCGATGACGGCGATCCGGTGTTCGACCGCGCCGAGGGAGGCCGCGACGCGTTTTGCGGCGTCGAGTTCGAGTTTATGCCGCTGGCCGTAATCGAAGGAAAGAACGTGGGAGGCAAATCCGTCGCGGGCTGAGATGGCAAGAGTCGTCGCCGAATCGAGGCCGCCACTGAGCAGCACGACTGCGCGTTTCATTTTACATTCGGATACTCGGCTCGGACGGTGAGCGCGATACCGCCGCGGGCGGAAAATTCCGCGGTCACGCTCGCTTCCCGCGGCGAACAGGCACCGACGAAATCATCGAGGATCCGGTTGGTGACCGCTTCGTTGAAGGCGCGTTCGTTGCGGAAGGAGGCGAGGTAAAATTTCAGGGACTTGCTCTCGATGCACAGTTTTGCGGGAACGTATTCGATGGTGATCTGGGCAAAATCCATCTGGCCGGTGACGGGGCAAAGCGAGGTGAAATCGGCCGTTTCGAAGCGGATGCGGTAATTGCGCCTGGCGGGATTTGGAAACGTTTCGAGTTTCGCGTCCGCGGGCGAGGCCGGCAGTTTGGCTTCGCTTCGACCGAGCAGGGTCAGGCCGGCAGATTTGTTTCGTTTTGCCACAGAGATATTAAAGGCGGGTGAGGGCGGGGCAGCAATGGCTTTTAATGTGGGAGCGACCTTTGCGTCGCGACATCGAGCCACCTTGTTGCGCGTAAGTCGGGGCGCACAGGCCCCTCCCACATTGGGGGGGTTGCTAATCCGGATGGCGCAGCATCGGATCGTTCAAGGCTTTCTCGCGGTCGCCCGGCTTGTTGTAGTTCCAATAGGCGGCCTTGAGACTGCGCTTCATTTTCAAGCGGCTGCCGTCGGCGGCATTCCATTGCCGAAGCAGGTGGGGGAAGTTGTGGTCGAGAATGAAATGGTCGGTTCCGCCGGTGTGTTCGACGGCGACGTCGATCTCGCGCTCGGTTGACTTGAAGGAAAGCTTCGCCGTTTTGAACACGAAACTGTCTTTCTTCGAATTGATCGTGCTGCCGGCGAGCTGCACTTCAAATGGCGTTGACGGTTTTTGGAAGTCGAGTGTCCGGACGAGCCAGGGGAGTTCGTCGTAGAAATAGCCGTTCTCCGGGACCGCGACATTTTCCTTTCCGCCGGCAGCGCCGTCCGCATAGGTGCGATACTCGTAACTAAACGCGGCGCTCTCTCGCCGCCCTTCCTTGTAGGTGTTGCCCATGCTGTCGCTGTTCGTCAGCGAAAACTTGAGGAGCTGCGCATTATCGACCCGCCAGAAGTTCGAATGCATCTGCTGTTGAACGTAGAGCCCGATCGGCAGATGAAGAATCTGGTTCAGCTTCAATACGGGAACAGCGTCGGCTTCCTTCGGATTATCCGGTTTTACGAACTGTTTGGGATCCATTGGTTCGCGGACAAGGATGTGAAGCACTTCGCCCGGGCGCGGGGCGCCCTCGCGCGCGATCTGGGCGTCGTAGATGTTGAACTCGGCTTTGCCGTCGCCCCAGTAGCTGTCGTTTTGGAGCAGCGCCGGGGAAAATTGGGCCAGGGCCGGGAACGAGAACAAAAGCAGGCTGCCCGACAACAGACGGATCATCTCTCGAGTATTGCATTGGCCGAACCCTTCTGCCATTCGGCGTTGGACGTTGGGCGTTGGACGTTGGACGTTTTCTTCTATGAAGGTCGATCACGAGCACGATCACGAGCAAGAGCACGAGGGAGCAACGGGAGTAGCCAATCCTGCGGTGATCGATCTGTTTGGCGTCGACCAGAAAACCGGCGAAGTGCTGCTCGCCATGAACGAGCCACGGCCGTGGGACGGGTCCGACGAACGCCTGCACGAGCTCCAGGAGAAGTTCAACGCTTACGTTTCCTTTCTGCTCGATGGGGAAATGAGCGCGGCGCATCCCGAGCTGGCGGGAAATCCTGCGCGCATCGAATTACGGTGCGAACACATGCCGGACGAACGGGCTCTCGGTCTGCTCAACCTGATCCACGACCAGATTGCGCTGCAGGAGATCAAGATGGAAGTGGTCGTCGCGCAGAGAGAGTGCGGAGACTCGTGTTCGTGTGACAGTAACGCGACTAAATGACGAAGCTCGAATGACGAATGTCGAAACAATGACGAAGCACGAATGTCGAAGTCAGGGGCTTGGCCCTTCGGGTTTCGTCATTTGACATTCCTTCGTCATTCGTCATTCGGAATTCGTCATTTAATTAGTATTTCAAAAACGAAACCACCGGGGTGGATTCGAGCTTTTCGCGCCCGTGAAGAAACTCCAGCTCGATCAGAAACTGCGCCTCGATCAAATCGCCGCCGACCTTTTTGATCAGCGCGGCGGCTGAGGCCGAGGTGCCGCCGGTCGCCAGGAGATCGTCGATGAGTACAATTCTTTCCCCGCGCTCGATCGCATCGACGTGGAGCTCCATCTCCGCCTCACCGTATTCCAGCGAGTACTTTGCGCTCTCGGTCTTGTAC
>JBAPMH010000640.1:0-2181 GCA_049278515.1 Chthoniobacterales bacterium | reverse complement strand
GGGCATGGAACCCTGCTCTTCCGCTTACCTAACCTGAATTGCTTAGGTGTAATTGAGCGCGCCGCAACGCCAGCACGTGAACCACTTCCAGCTCGGATCGATGTAGTTCCCGGCGCCGTCGTTGAAGCATGTGTAAAGCAGCTGTCGCGAACGACCGCCCGCTTCACCGGCATCTGCGCCTTTTTCTGCTCCGCCGCCGCCCTGATCATCGGGTTTCTTACCAGCTTTTTCGTCAGCCATAACTAATTTACCTTTCTTTCTGTTGTTGTTTTCGACTCGCCATCACATCACTCGATGCAGCGGCAAATTTTTGTATTTTCTCTCATGTCGCAGCAAGAACTTTTTCACCCCTTGCCGCGCCATCCCTTCTTAGACTGATAGGGTCGCTTCTCTTGCGAAATATTTTCCAGCATTGAAATCATGGGGCCTCCTGGAAATCAACCGGGCCGGGCTTTCCCGGACAGGCCGGCCCCCGACATCTGCGGCGGCGGCGCCGAGGTGTGGGCGTCGTCGCCGGCCGGTTTCGCATCTTCCGCGTGATAAAGTTCAGCGAATAATCCTCCTCGCTGGAGGAGTTCCTGGGCCGTTCCCTGCTCGGAAATCTTCCCGTTATCCAGGACGACGAAATAATCGCAAAACGGCATCAGCCACCGCAGATCGTGATCGACCACCATCACGGTGTGGCCTCTGAGCGCGTTCTTGATGATCTCGAGCATGGAAAACTTCTCCACGTTATCCATCCCGACGGTCGGTTCGTCGAGAAAGAGGATCGACGGATTGCGCAACAGGCAACGCGTCAACGCGAGGAGCTTCTTCTGACCGCCGGAAAGCCGCCGCGCCCCGGCGAATTCCTGGTCGAGCGGGTTGCCTTGCACGTTGGCCTGCAAAATCTTCCAGACGCCGGTCTTCTCGCAGATCGCCCGAATCTCTTCGTCGGTCGCGTCTTGCTTCGCCATCTGCATGTTGGCCCGGAGCGTGTCGTAAAAGAACGCAGGGAACTGGGACATCATCGCGATGTGGTTATAGAGATTGTCGGACGCGTAATCGCCCACCGGCCGGCCGCCCAGGATTACCTGCCCCTGCTGCGGATCGTAAAAGCGCAGCGCCAGTTTGAAAAACGTCGTCTTGCCCTGCCCCATTCGCGCCACGAACCCGGTGATCTTGCCGGGAGGCACCTCGAACGTAATGTCGTCAAAGATCTTCCGGCCGGTTGGGGTGTAGGCGAACGTCACGTTCTTCGCCGCGAGCGTCGGCTCCACGCGCGCCACTTTCAGCGTGCCCGATTTTTCGTCGCGCCGCGCCTTTGATTCCATCATGGAGTTGACGGTATCGATGGCCGGCCACGCGTTGCCTGCCATCAGAATATAGGCCGAGAGGCCCTGAATCGGCGTCATCAGCGAGGGCGTCAGAAGAAAGATCGCCACAACGTTACCCGCCGCTTTCGGATCGCCTGAGACGTAGGCAAAATAAACCCCGAACGCGAGCATCGCGACCTCGACGATCCAACTGGGCACGCCGCTCACCAGGCTCATGTATTCCATCGTCACGGTGCTTTTGAGGCGCGAAACCAGGAGTGAATCGAGCTGCTTATCGTACTTGTTCGTGAACATCGGCTCGGCTTCCATCGCCTGGATTTCCTCCGGCGATTGCATTGCCCCCGTCGCCAGGCTGTTGAGCGCCACCATCTTTTCCTGAAGATCGCGCGAAACATCCCGGACTTTGTTCGCCATTCGCCCGGTCATCCACGGAGAGATGAACGCGAAGAGCGTGACTGCCACGGGAACCAGCCACGGTGGAACGGTCATGCCGAAAAGGGTCGGCGCCGGATCCATGTTAAAGTTGTAAATGAGCAGGCCGACGTTGAAGGCGAGCGTGATGAATTGGAGAAACACGTCGAGGCCCACCTGCCGCAACGTCATCGTCGCTTCCACCGCGAACTGGTTTACGACGGCGTTCAGCTCACCGGTTTCGTGTTTGTGATAAAACTCCGGCGATTGCCGCAGGAGCCGGCCGAAGAGCTGGCTCCGCAGCTTGTTCGACATGGCCAGGTCGAGTTTCGTGGCCAGCGCGCGCAAGGGGAGCCGGATGAGGAGGGCGACCAGAGCGATGACCGACCACAAAATCACGAGAGTTATCGGGCTCTTCTCACCTGTTTCCGTCGCCGGGGCTTTGGAGGGGTTT
>JBAPMH010000639.1:0-5795 GCA_049278515.1 Chthoniobacterales bacterium | reverse complement strand
CTGATCGAAACGGGCAGCCGAATGGATGAGCTTATCTTCCAGGAATTCAAGGGCACCGGCAACATGGAGATGGTCCTCGATCGCAAGATCAGCGATCAGCGCATTTATCCCGCCGTTGATATTTTCCTTTCCGGCACCCGCCGCGAAGAATTGCTCATGCAGCCGTGGGAATTGGAAAAGATTAACCTGATCCGGCGCGGGCTGGCAGGTCACAAGCCGGGAGAAGCAATCGAGCGTCTGCTCATGTTCGTGAAGAAATTCCCGACCAACGAACAGATGCTCAAGGGCATTCCAGGGTAGGGAATTTTCGATCCACCTGAGGCGGATCGATTGGCGATTTTCGATTTCGGAAATTGCCATCTCGTCATGGAATCGAGAATCGAGAATCGAGAATCGAAAATTCTCGACGCCGATTGGGAAGTCCTCCCTCCCGAAGAAAAGCGCAAACGTCAGGGCCTGGAGCCGCTCTTCAAATGGGTGGCCCTGATCATGGACGAGATCGTCCGCATCCCCGGGACGAAGTTTCGTTTTGGCCTTGATCCGCTGATTGGCCTGATTCCCGGCATCGGCGATACGAGCTCCGCCCTGGTTTCGGCGTTCGCTCTTATTCAGGCGGCGCGTCTGGGCGTTCCCAAGATTCTGCTGGCCCGGATGTCGCTCAACATCCTGATTAACGAAATCATTGGCATCATCCCGGGCGTGGGCGACGCTTTCTCGTTCTGGTTCAAGTCGAACGCGCGAAATTACGAAATCATTAAGAACCACCGCCTTGGCGCTGCCTCTCCCAGCCGAAGCGACTGGTTATTCGTCAGCGGTGTGCTTGTCGTACTTTTCGCCATCGTCTGCGCTGGCATCGCCGTCAGTTTTCTGGTCCTGGGCGCGCTGGCGCGGCTGGTTTTTCGCCACTGAAGTCCGGCTCCGGACGAGCTAGCGAAGGTAACGCGAATAGATCGCGTGCAGGCTGGCGCGGGCGAGGTGGTAATCCTGGGCAAAGGCTTCGAGACTCCTGGCTCCGAGGCGGTGCGCCAGCTTTTCCTGCTCGGTTTTGTCCGGCGGCAGGCTCGAGACACTCTTGTTTTCCCAGCGGCGAAGAACCGATTCGATCGAGCGCAAGTACAGGTATTTCTCCTTCAGAACGGCCGCGTCCGATTCCGGCAGAATTCCGGCGGCGGCAAGGTCTCGGATTGCGCCGGTCATTTGCGGGTTCCAGATCCCAGCCCGCATCTGGAGGGCCTGGACGAGAAACTCCGCCTGGATCACTCCGCCGGTCCCGGTCTTGAAATCGAGTTCGTCCGAGGCCCCGGCGCGGTCCCGCCGAATTCGTTGAAACATTGCGTCGATCTGGGCGAACAAGTCCATTCGCTGCCCCACTTGCCGCCAGACCCGCTGGGCGAGCTCCATGAATTCATTTTGGAAGGGCCCGGCGATGGGTCGCGCGCGGGTAAGCGCCTGCACTTCCCAGAGCTGGCCGCGGGTCTGGTAATAGGCCTCGTAGGCCGAAAGCGAACAGGAAAGAATGCCTTTCTCGCCGTCTGGTCGCAGGCGCGCATCAAGCATCCAGATGGTTCCTTCCGCCGTCGGTTGCGCCATCGTTACGATAAGATTCTGCGCGGCCCGCACATCTTCGCCGACAAAGAACACATCGAGGTCAGCCCCGTAACCAATTTCCCCGCCGCCGAATTTTCCCAGCGCAATAATGGTGAGATCGCTTTCGCCTCCGCGCAGTCGGCTTACAAAAAGCAGACACGCCTCGGCCAGGGCGGAGTGCTCGGCGAAAACGGAGGCGAGGCCGGCAAGACCGAGCACGTCACGAAGGAAGATTCGGAGTATCTGGGTCTGCCGATAGGCGCGGAGCAGATCGAGCGACCCGGCTGTTATCTCCAGGTCTTCAAGATTTCTGAGGTGCCGGGCGAGGCTGACTTCGCGATCGAGCATTCCGCCCCGGGTGATTTCCTCCAGCAATTGGGGCCGGCGAATGAGCAAATCTCCGATTTGGCGGCTCGAGTCGAAGGTTTTGACGAGCAGCTCGAGGAGCTTTGGGTTCACCACGAGCAGCTCAAAAAGCATGCTGCGCAGCCCGTAGGCTTCGACGAAGCGAATGAACTGATTCAAAGCCACATCGGGATCAGCCGCCCGGGCCAGCCATCGAAAAAGAAGCGGGCGAAGGTTGCGCAGCACCTGGCGCGTTCGCGGGGCGACATGAAAACCGCCTGGTCCCTTGGCGAGGTCCGCGAGCGATTTCGCCGCCCCCTTTTCGTCCCGAAAGATGCGCAGATTTTCTCCCGCCGGCGCAGGGCCGCTCGGCGCCGAGATCACTCTGCGAAAAACAGCGCGCACTTTCTGCATGTATTCCTGGAGAGACGCATTGAACTTTTCAGTGGAACTAAAACCGAGGCTGCGCGCCAGGCGATCGACCGCTTCGGCGTTCTCCGGAACGGTGTGAGTCTGCTGTTCGGCCTCGATTTGCAGGCGATGCTCCACCCGCCGCAGGAACCGGTAGGCCTCTTCCAGGTCGCGAGCTTCCCCATGCGGCAAGAGTTCCAGGTCGGCCAGGACCGGCAGCGCTTTCAGCGTGCTCGTTTCCTGCAGAAACGCGTGGCGGGCGCCGTGCAAGAGCTGCAGCGCCTGCACCACAAATTCGATCTCCCGAATTCCACCAGCCCCCAGCTTTACATCGCGCCCGATATTTTCGTGCCCGACAATATCGCGCTCGATTCGCCGCTTAATGCCCCCGATTTCCTCGAGCACGTCCGGTGTGGGACTCTTCGGAAAAATGAAGGGTTGATGCTGCCGGAGAAACTCGTAAGCCAGCTCGCGGCTGCCGCCAATCCCGCGCGCCTTGATCAGGGCCAGCCGTTCCCAGGTCTCGCCAAAACCGGCATAGTAATTTTCCATGCTCTCGAGCGAACGGACCAGAGGCCCCGCGGTTCCTTCGGGCCGGAGACGCAGATCAATCCGAAATAAGGCGCCGGCCGGATCGTGCGCCGCGAAGGTTTCGATGATTTTTGCCCCGAGCTGATTGAACCATTCGTGATACGTCAGATTGGACGAAACCTGCCCCTCTTCGCCGTAGAGAAGGATGACATCGATATCGGAGCTATGATTCAACTCCCGGCCGCCCAGTTTTCCCAGGCCGAGCACTGCGAACGGGGCGTCCGGTCCGCCGCGCCGGCTGCGCAACTCGGAATCCCAATAGGTGTAGACTTCGCGCACGCAAATCTCCGCCACCGTGGACAGTTCCAGGGTCGTTTCCTCCAGAGGCGCTACTTCGGCTACTTCGCGAAGCGCGATTCGAAGCATCTCTCGCCCTTTCCAAAACCGAAGGGCCTGGAAGTCGCCTGAAAACGTCGCGTTGGAGCCAACTCTTTGCAGATCGCTCAGCATCGCCCGGTGACTGCGAGGCGCGGCGCAAATCTCCGGCCGCGCGAGCCAGAGAAGAATTTCCGGGTGGCGGATCAAGCGGGCTGCGCAAATACTCGACACCGAAATCAGATGGAGGAGGGAATCTTCGCCCAAAGGGAATTGCTCGAGCAAGGCCGGGAGAGGGAGGGCGTCCGCCGCCCAGGATTCTGAGAGGCGCTCAAGGGTATTTTGGACCTGAACGGGATGCAACGTGCCCGCTGCTTTTTGCAAGATCCAGGGCGCGGCAGAACTCATGAAAGCAAAAGAGGCATTCGCAGAGGAGAAACAGACGCCTAACCCTGGCGCCTGACAAGCAAATGGCCGATTCGACTTCGCCCTACTCTTTGCCCGCTATTTTCTCTCGCGCCCGCGCGAGAACCCGTCGCTCACTCCGGGTCAGGCTCCCGATACCTTCCCGTGAAATTTTATCGAGGAGCGGATCCACTTCCTCGGCAATGAACTGCTCTGGCGTCATCGTGCGATAGCGTTCGGCAGCGATGCGGCGCTGGCGCAGGGCGCGCTGGAGGATGGAAGGGCGGCCAAAGCCCAGGAGGTGAACATAAAACCATCCGGCCAGGCAACCGCCGAGGAATGAACTGTGAGCGACCGTCGCGGTTCGATCGAAAATAATGCCCAGGATAGAGATAGTGAACGCTCCGTAGGCGAGGTGTTTTGCCTTGAGCCGAACAGGCAGAAAGAAAACCATCGAGGTTAACTCGAGCTCCGGCAGGATCGCCGCGTACGCCACCAAAACGGCAGCCGGCCCCCCCGAAGCCGCCAGCAAAACCGACGACGCCGGCATCAGGAACAAGTGGCCGAGTTCTCCCGCCGCCGTGCCGGTGAGATAAAGAAAAAGGAACTGGCGCTGCCCGATGATCGATTCCACATCTCGCCCGAGCAGGTAGAGCAGGAACATGTTTCCGAGCAGGTGCCAGGGTCCGTCATGGAGAAAAGCGGCGGTAATGAACAGCCATCCGTAGGCATCGCGAAGCCCGCGAGCGCTGAGGGCGAGGTATTCGCGAACAAAGCCCGGCTGGTAAGCATCGAGAAACAGTTGGACGACGAAGACCGCTACGTTGAACCCAATCAATCCGAGCAGGACGACGCGTGGTCGCTGTGTCCAGCGCTGAGTGATCGGCGACGGTTTTCGGCCGGACAGGCGCATCTTCCGAGCGTATCGCAGCGAAAATTAAATGTCGATGAAAGTTGTGTCGTAGCCGCGACTACAGTGCCGGCATCAGGACACGCAATCCGCCAGCCCGGATCTTGAATTCCACCGGGCAGTTTCCGATGAGTTCGCCGTCGATTTCAACCGGCACACTTTCCTCGCTCGTAACGCGTAACCGGGTTGTCTGAAAATACTCCACTTCCGGCGACGTAATTTGCGGAGTGAAAACCACATTTTGGAGGTAGCGGATGATGTCCAGGTAGTTCAGCCGCTTGAAGACCAGAACGTCGAGCAAGCCATCGTCCATTACTGCCTGCTTAAAGAAAGGGAGTCGGCCGCCGTAAAGCCGCCCATTACCGACCAGCACAAACGATCCCTCCCCGGTCACCGCGTTTTCTGATTCGATTCGCAAGACGGGCGGAGGACGCGAGGCGATTTGGGCCGCGGAAATCAGGTAACTGAGCGGTCCGAAATTTCGCTTGAACGCGCGGCTGGTTTCCTTGACGGCTTGGGCGTCCAGACCGACGCCGGCAAGCTGGACGAAGTGTTTGCCATTGGCGCTGGGAAGGTCCACCTGGCGGGTCCGGTTCTCCTGAATAATTTGCCAGCACCGGGCGAGGTCGTTCGCCGGCAGTCCAAGTTCGGTGGCGAAGACATTCATCGTGCCGAGAGGGAGCAATCCGAGCGCGACATCCCGGCCGGCGATCCCGTTCACGATTTCGTTAATGGTGCCGTCGCCGCCCGCGGCCACGATTTTTTCATAACCCTCGGCGGCGGCGTGTCGCGCCATCACTTCTGCTTCGCCCGCGCGGGAGGTGGCACAGAGGACGGCGCCTCGTGCGATCATCGACTCCACCTGGGAACGCAGGCGCTGGGCCCGGGCGCCGCGCGCGGCTGGATTGAGAATTACGACGGTATCTTTCAAGGCGGCAGGGCAGGGCTTTGGTCTTTTCTTCAAACTGAGAGAGCGTAACCTTCCGGCGTGCAAAAGCTGAGCCGGATTCTGCTTATCGTGCTCGGCGCGATCCTTGGGGTGGCGGTCCTCATTCTGATTGGCGTGAACATGTATGTGCAGTCGGAAAGGACACAAGCCAGGATTCAGCAGGAACTCAGCCAGCGTCTCGGGACCAGTCTCAGCATTAAGCGCATTAGCGTAACGCCCTGGGCTGGTTTGAAACTTAGCGGCATCGCGATCCCGCAAAGTCAGGCCGGTGTTTCCCCCGAC
>JBAPMH010000638.1:0-4288 GCA_049278515.1 Chthoniobacterales bacterium | reverse complement strand
GTCCCTCGACTGCGCTGCGCTCCGCTCGGGATGACTGCTAGATTTTTTTCTCGAGCAACGCTTTCAACAAGTGCCGATGGCAATGCGGCTCTTCTTCGGCGCAATGACAAAGCAAAGTCACGGGTTGTTTATCCGCCAAATGTTGGAGAAGACGCAACGTGAATTTCTGGCCGTGATTCTTTATTCGTTTATTGCGCCGGTCGATCTCGCCGGGCTCGTCCAGTTCCTCCAGGTAACGGCAGCTGAACTCCGGCCATTCTATCTTGCCGGTCACAAACGCCTCCCGCAGCTCTTCGCTTGGTCCCAGGTTCGCCATCCAGACATCGAATCGCTCCGCCGGCAGGCCGCGCCCGCGTCCCCGCGCCGCCAGGATTCGGAGACCGTCACCCGCTTCGATCCTGGTATGAACGGACTTTGTCTTAATCATTCCTGCTCCTGATCCTGATCATGCTCCTGATCCTTTGGGAGCGCGAATAAAGATCAGGATCATGAGCAGGAATTCGGGTTCCACGAACCCGGCTTTTTGGGCGGTGTTACGCCCCTCCGCCGGTCGTCTTCCAACCCCTAAATAATTGCTTGCAGTCCCTCGGGCGACCGCACATTCTCGCCCCGTTAACGCTAAACCTATGAAACGATCACTTGTCTATTCCATTACTGTCTTACTGGCTGCTGGGCTCATGAGCTCGTGCACCACTAAGTCTGAATCCACTACGACGACCGCGCCGTCGACGGCTCCAAAGAAAGAGTCGACGACCAAGAAGTCATCGACGACTACCACAAAGAAGTCGTCGACTGACTCCGCCGCGACCACCAAGAAGGAGACGACGAAGAAGAGCGCTTCTCCGTCACCTACTCCTAAGCCGTAACCGGAATTCGCAGCGAGCAATCGCTGCGCGCAGTTATTCAGCAAGGTTAGTCAGCCGCCGAGCGCGGCTGACTAACTGATGCTGCTTTGTGCGGGCAATCCTGCCCGATAAGCCATCCCTGCCAGAGGACGGCTGGAATAATGCATCCTGCCCGGAAGGCCGGCGCGTTTAATATCGAACTGATGCAGACGTCCCCCGCGGATTCGCGGAGCAAACCGGAGAGCGAAGAGCGCTTCACCCGTCGCCTTGAAGCGTTCAGCGATCTCGTTTTCGGTTTCAGCCTTTCCCTCCTTGCGACCCGTCTGGATATCCCCGAAAGCCAGGCGGACGTCTTTGCCCCGACTCGCTGGGCCACCTTCATTGTCACCTTTGGCATGATTTGCGCGATCTGGCTGGCGCATTACCGCATCTTCCGTCATCGCTTCGTCGCGCGGCCCGTGGATGTCATTGTGAATTTCATTTTCCTCTTTGGCATCGCCGTTTTGCCCTACGCGGTCCAGACCTTCCTGCGATTTAGCAGCGGCCTGAATGCCATCATTCTGTATCTGGGCGATTTCGCGCTCATTCTGGGCGCGCTGGCGACCTTGCGCGGGAGCGCTTTGCGGCAGCGGCGCCACGACGATGATGTTGAAGCGCGGACGCGAGAATGGCGGGGAACCCTGCGGCAATCGATTATTGTGGGAGTCATTATTCTTTTTCTCGCTGCGGCGAACGCCGGCCTCATTCCCACCGAAAAGTTCTTCTCGCTTCTCCCGCCGGCGATCGTCGTTATTACTCTCATTGTTCGCGCGACCGTTCGCCGTCTCCCTCGCTTCCTCGATTCCGAACGCCCCTAGCTCGCGTTCGTCCTTTGGCTTCCGATCGTTTGTCCGGACCGCTCGATTTCGTAGAGTAAGGTCATGAAGATTCCTTTCACTCTGGGAGTGGTGGGCCATTTCGGGCTGGCGGTCCGCGATCCGAAACGGAGCGCGAAATGGTTCGCGCGCGCGCTCGGCTTGAAGAAGCAATTCGAGTTTGAAGACGGCGTCGCCATCGGCAACGACCACGTCACCATCGCCTTGTTCAAAGGCAGGCCCTCCCCTCGCACGATCGGCCACATGTCGTTTCATCTGCCGAACCTGGCGACATTACGGAAAGCCCTCGCTCATCTGAAAAAGCACAAGGTCGAGCTGGAAGATCCGGGCGATGAGATCGGTCCCGAAGCGCCCGGGTCGCCGCATCTGGGCCTTTGGTTTCGCGATCCGGACGGTTACCGCTGGGAACTCAGCGTTCAGGGCAAGAGTTAGCTTCTCTTATTCAATAAAACTGCGCGGCGGAAGCGCGGGAAGCTTTTCCAATTCCATCGACCCGTTCTCGTAAGCCAACCGGAAACAATTCTCCCCGTCCGGCGCGACCGCCCACAGGTATTCCGGCTTATGACAAAGGGCGAACTCGTATCTCGGATGATTCTGGGGGAACCCGCAATCCTGCCGCCCGTGAGGACCACGCCTCGAACAAGCGCGCAAATCCACGACTAACTTCTCCAATTCCACCGAGCCTCGCCTCACCTCGACCCACACCAGAATCTTGCCCGCCGGCGACTTCACCAGGAGATCGAGCCCGCGCCCGCCGGCCCGATGTTCCTCGCTCCCAGGCTCCAGCGCGACATGGGTTTTCAGCCATCCGCGCTTCAGGATCAGCAACGACGCCGTCGCCAGCTGGCAAACGACTTCGCGCTCGAGCCGCGGCGGCACACAATCGTGCCGGAAAATCCGAGCCATCTTCCGGTTTCCTTCGGTCGCCGGCGGAAACAGCTCGCTTTGGACATCACCTTCGGCATCGGGGAAAAAGAGCCCTTCCTCCAGGCCCAGCAGGAAATATTTCGCCTCCTCGCCGGCCAGGGGCGGATTAATGCGAAGACCGGAAATGGGTGGACGTTGTCCTGTCGCCTTGCACAATTCGGCGAACCTTTCTGCCAGCCATCGTTCCAATTCGCCGGGCCAATCCCTTTCCGTGACGCAGTTCAAGTTCTCAATATCTCGCGGCTCGAAAAACTGCCAAAGGAATTTGATGCTTTCCGGCGTTTTATCCTTGCGGGGCGATCCCGGTCGGCGCTATGTCTTGGCCACCAAATCAAACCATGAAACTACTCCTCACCACCCTTGTTATCGCGACGATCGGCGCGATCTCCGCTCACGGTAAAGTCTTCAAGCTGCCAAACGAAGACTTCGCCATCGCTTCAATCGACATGCCCGATTCCTGGAATCCGAAGGAAGCCGATACCGGTGTCTTCGGGCAAAGCTCCGATGACGCCGTTTACCTCTCCGTCGTGGCGGTCGGAAGCGAAAAGGGGATGAGCGCGGAAATCGACGACACGTTTGCGATGCTGAAGAAGCACAATGTCACGCTCGACGACTCGACCAAGAAGGAGAACAAATTCAAGATCGGCGCCCTGGATGCCACCGAGCTGCTCTTCCAAGGCAAGGATGAAGACGGTCCGGCCGCGGTCAGCATCGTCTTCGTTCCGATCAAGGATAAGCTCATTATCATGACCTACTGGGTCACGACCGCGAAGGAAAAGGAACACCTGCCCGAAGTCGGCAAGATCGTTAACAGCCTCAAGCCTGTTTCCTGATCCCGCGGCGACCGCCGCCCAGTCTCACTTTCAAGAGCGCCAACCGGGTTTATTCCGGTTGGCGCTTTTTGCGTCCCCTCACCGAGGGCGCAGGTTGTATTGACAGGCCAATGCGCGGGGTGCCATGATCCGCCCACCACGATGCCGGAATCTAAATCTTCAAATGTCTTTACGCCCGAAGGCGCGATCGACCTCCATGTTTCGCCCGAGATGCGCACTTCGCTACGAGCGATCATCGATGAAAAGCCAAAGCGTCTCGTGGTCGATCTTTCGCGGGTCCCGTTTGTCGACAGCTCCGGGATCGCGGTTTTGATCGGGGCCATGCAAAGCCTGGAACTCGACGGCGGCGTCTTCATGCTCGCCGGCGCCCAGGAAGCGGTTCAGACGATCCTGGAAAGCGCCCGGCTCGACCAGTATTTTCGCCTGTTCCCGAATGTGGACGCCGCTCTCGCTGCGCCTTAAGCGATTCTCTTTTCTAATCGCCGGCAAACAAGGCCAGGATTTCTTCGGCCAGATCGCTCGTGTCCAGATTGTCGTCGTTGCTCAGAACAGCCACCGTGAATCCCTTTTCCAAGTCGAGAAGAAGGTAGGTCGCCGACCCGGCCCAGCTTCCACTGTGCGAAACAATCCGCCGCTTTTTCTCCACGACCCACCCGAAACCGTAGCCATCGCCATCCTCGGTTTTGATTTCTTTTCCGTTGTCATACCGGCCGTTCGTCCAGGCTAGTTCCTGGGATTTCCGGGTAATGACTGTTTGATTGCGCAAGGCCTTGTCCCACAAGCTGAGTTCACGAACCGACGTATAGAC
>JBAPMH010000637.1:0-13852 GCA_049278515.1 Chthoniobacterales bacterium | reverse complement strand
TCTTAATTCTTAATTTCCCGGTGAGCGTTGTCGGAACCATCGATAGTCTTTGGCGCTACCCCGTGAAGAGCATGAAGGGCGAAGAGCTCGAAGAACTGTTCGCAGGTTACGCCGGAGTCTATGGCGACCGGCTTTTTGCCTTCCGAAGCTCGACTGCTCCCGCAGGCTTTCCGTATTTCACCGGACGCGACCAGCGCCAGATGATTCGGTATCGGCCTCAGTTTCGCGATCGGGAAAAGGCAGCCCGGCCGATTAATCTCTTCGCCGCCGACCAGAATGGAGCAGCTCCACTCTCGGCTTCCCCCGAAGAGTTGATGATCGACGTCGAAACTCCCGAGGGCGATCTGTTCGCGATCGACGACGCGCGGCTGCGGGAAATTTTGAGCGCCGGCCAGCAAAAGGAACTCACTCTGATTCGCTCCGATCGCGCCATCACGGATTGCAGACCGCTCTCGCTCTTTTCGCTTCAGACCGCTCAACAACTCGGCGCCGAGACGGGGGTGGAGATCGATAAGCGCCGTTTTCGCGCCAACGTCTATCTCGACCTGCCCAATCTGAAGGCATTCGCCGAGGACGAGCTGGTAGGGCGCTCGTTACGGCTGGGCGCCAAGGTCGTCGTTTCCATTATCCAGCGAGATTCCCGCTGCATGATGATTACTCTCGATCCCGACAGCGCGGAAAAATCGCCGGATGTTCTCAAGACAGTTGCGCAAGGCCACGCCGGCTTTGCCGGTGTTTACGGCGCCGTGGTCATTGAGGGGATGTTGCGGAAAGGCGATCCCGTTGAGTTGCTGGATTAATTCCGGCAATTCCTGCTCATGATCGTGATCGTGCTCCTGATCCCGGGATAGGGCGGCGCTTCAATCAAAGAGCAAGAGCAAGAGTGATCCGACCAAGCTGAGATCATCGATCCCGGCTACGGCGAATTCTCAGAAGTCTTCTCGAGAATAAACAACCACCTCAACGCTGGAGGGCGGCGTCCCCAGGACGTGGGAAATGGAGAAGCGGACAATGTGGCCACTGGTTAGTCCGGTCGTGTAGTGGGAGGAAAGAAGATATCTCTCTGTCTTATCGGCCGCGGGCATTCTTCCATAGATGCCCTGCAAAAATCCCTGCGTCGTCGCATAATCCGCTTCGGTCGCGCGCCCGAACGAAACACTGACCGTTACCAGAAAGTCGTTGCTGAAGTTATACCAGACTCTGGCGGGGCGGCCGAGCCATTCCATCGATTCCACCAGGTCGCCATCGGCGTCCGTGGTCGTGTTGGGCCGGATTCTCCTGACCTCGTCGGCGTGCATCAGCCATTTCGCGCCGGCGAAGCCCACCGGCGCACTCGCCGCCGCTGTGTCTTTTTCGACTTTGTCCCGCTGGCTGGCCAGACTCGCGTTTTTCTTCCTGTTCGCTCGAACTTTTTCGTCCCTGATTTCCAGCCAGCCGAGCTCGGTGGTCACGGGTCCGCCGCCGCCCTGCGCAGCGTCGGCCTGTTTTCGCTCTTCCAGCGCCTGCTTGAATTCTTTGCCGACCCCTGTGTTTTCGGCGAAGCGAATGATCGCCTGATGGAGCCCGACCAGCGCCTTCGGCGGATTGTCGTCGCCTTCCTTCTGATCGAGCCCGAGCAGTTTGTTGAACGACGGGTTTGAAAAATCCACGGCAATGGGTGCTCGGGCCGCATCTGATTCAGGCCGGGCTGAGTTGACCCTTATATTTTCCTCAAGGCTCCGGGCCACGTAGAGGATGAGGTTGTCTAGCTCGTCCGCTTCTTTTCGCATCGCTTCCGAGCCGGCGGCCCGCAGAGCGGTGCGATCGGCCTCGAGATTGCGCGACTGCGCTTCGACCGCCTTCAGATCGGACAGGTCGAGGAGGCCGAGCACCCGGATCGTCTGCTCCCAGGAACAGGCGAACTGGACCGCCGCCGCGCGCGCCTCGTGAGAAGGAGATCTACAGGAGAACAACCCAAGACAAAACACCGCGACGAATGCCGCTCCCATCGCCGGAATTGTTTTTCCAGTCATCGCCTTTCCGGTTGTGATGGGGTGCATGGCCGCGTCGCTCGTCGAAGCGATGACGGGGCCCCCTCAATCATTCTTACCGGTGCTGGCGAGCTTGTCGTTTTCGTCCCCTTACTCAAAGACAAAAATCTGAGGTTTTTGCATTCTTAACTTTTAGTTCGAATCTTCTCCTCGTCTCGCCACGGCATTTCATGAAAGACAATATCCAACTCAGCGCGGTCGAGGATCATGATGGAATCCTGACTATTCGCGGCGGCGGCGCCCGGCGGGATTGGAATGGCATTCATTACAAGCAGGGCATGTCGGCGAAGAATGTCGGGACGACCAAACTCTCCGCAAATATCGCGACCATTCCCCCGGGTGGCGTGGCCTACGCGCATATCCACGTCGGCTTCGAACTGATTCTTTACATTCTCGAGGGAAAGGTACGGCACGAATTCGGGCCGGGACTCAAGCAGGTTTTGGAAAACGAGGCGGGCGATTTCATTTACATCAAACCGGGTGTGCCTCATGAAGTATTTAACATGAGCGACACCGAACCAGTCGTCGCCTTCGTCGCCCGGTCGTCCGCGGACGAATGGGACAACATCATTCCGTACGACCGGAATTAGCCTGACTGACTCGGGCGCTCTGCGTGGAAACCTATATCTTCGCGGCCGGGATTGGTCTCGTCGCGGGTTTGCGCACTTTCCTCGCGCCGGCTGCAATCGTGTGGGCCGTCCGTGTGAGCTGGTTGAACCTGCATGACTCGCCGTTCACCTTCATGGAATCGAATCTGGCAGTAGTGGGACTATCGATCGGTGCGCTCGGCGAACTGGTGGCCGATCTCGTGCCTTCGATCCCCCGGCGAACAGCCGTCGCGCCTTTGCTGGCCCGCCTGCTGTCGGGGGCTTTCTGCGGCGCTTGCCTGGGCGCGTCGGCGAATCGATCGCTGGCGGCCGGCGCGGTCTGCGGCGGAATCTGTGCCGTCATCGGCGCCTTCGCCGGCTACGAAATCCGAAGACGGCTGGTGACGAAGTTACGCGTGAAAGACATCGTGACTGCGCTCAGCGAAGATTTCGTCGCCTTCAGCCTGGCGTTGCTTTTCGTGTCGCGCTGACGCAAGCCCGTCAACGCGCCTTGTCCGCGATTTCCCTGGATTCCTTTTCTTCATTCGCGCCCTCGGCGTGGCCGATCACGGCCGAACGCTCCTTGTCGAGTTTGATCACCACCAGGCGCGTATGGCTTTTCCTGGTCTCGAGGTCGCCAGCTTCGAGTCGGTAAATAATCGCGTAGGGAATGAAGCGGCCATTCTTCTCGACGCCGCGCCATTCGACAACGTCATTCGCTTTCTGAGGGAACGTGCCGCCGCCCGCTTCCATTGTGGCCGAATACAAATCCACCGTCGTCTTTCCGAACCGGATGTTGATCCAGCTCCGTTCGTCGCCCGAAAGATGGACAAGCCGGTAACCGCCCAGTCCCTCGAAAACCGCTTCAAAGCCGCCCTCCGGTATCTTGCTATGATCCTTGAAGGAAATTGCCTTCGCTCGGGCCGTGCTCGTGTACTTCGACACTACCCGCCCGGCGGACTCCGCGTTCAAGCTCCAGGCGAGGAACAGGATGATCGTCGTTAAGGAAAACGCGATTCGATGACGCATGCGCGCAGACTGAACAATCCCCGCCCATCCTGTCGATGCTATCTTCAGCGGCTGCGAAAAGCCCTCAGGCCGCGCGAAGCCGGCCAAGCAACGCCAGGGCAAGGTCGCCCGCCGCGCCGCCGGCTTCCCGGACCAAAAGATCGAAGGCCGACCGATCGCAGGAATAGGCAACGGCTTCGTCGGCACCGGCCGTCACGGTGCGTTGCGCGGAGCATTGTGAATCAGGCCAGTTTCGCCGAAATAATTTCCGGCACTCAAAGTGGCAACCTGCTGGTCACGGCCATCCCTATCGCGTTGAGAAACAATCGCCGTCCCTCGAATGAGGAGGTAGAAGCGATCCGGCAAATCGCCTTCGCGCACGATGACTTCCCCGGGAGCAAAGGTCTCGCGTTTGAACTCAGGCAACCAGTCGTGAATTTCGGATTCACTCATGCCCGATAGCGATTCCGGCAAGAATTCGTGGGCCACGCGTTTCCGGGCCACGCGCGCGATTTCACTGCTCACCATGTCGGATTCCGCCACCACTCTCCGGAAAGGTTCAGCGCCCAATTTCAAGACCCGAGCCGGTGCTCCCGGCAGGACACGCACCGTGGCATTGCGGGGCGCATTCGTGAGCAAACCGATTTCACCGAAGTAATCGCCGGGGAGAAGAACGGCCACAAACGCCGCCTCGGTGCCATTTGGATTCGTGCGGAATACTTCCACCCGGCCTTCGAGCAGAATATAGAACGCATCGGGCTCAGCTCCCTGCCGGATGATTTCCGTTCCGGGCTCGAAGGTCGCGTACTCTCCTTCCCGGAACGCTTCAATCACCTCGAGATTGTCCGCGCCTTCGAAGTTGGCGAGAAAAACTTCCTCGCGCAGCGGAACGGCCTCGCCCGGTGTGGAGAGGGCGCGTTCGCGAGGACGAACCCGCATTTTGAAATGGCGATTCGGCGCGGGCAACGGTTTGACCGTCATCCTGAGCTGATAATCAGGAGGTGCCATTTCCAGGGTCAGTTCGTGGAGCAAGGTGGCCACCATGGTGATCGCCATCATTTCGACGAGGCCCATCGCGGCGCAGGTCCGATGATGCATTCCAAACGGATTGAACGCGCCGTCCTTGCGATGTTCGTTCCGCGCCTCCAGACAACGCGACGGATCAAAGCGGCCCGGGTCGGGGAACGCTTCTTCGTCGAAGAGCATCGGCAACTGCGAGAGCACAACCATCTCGCCTTTCTCGACTCGGTTTCCGTTGAAGCGGAAACTCTCCCTGGCGACATACGGCATCCCTTGCGAGACCGGATGGAAGCGCAGGGTCTCATGAAAGACGGCGCGCAACAGCCGCATCTCATGGATATCGGAGGCATCCCGAAGACCGGCCGCAAACGCGGCATCGACCTCCTCGACCAGGCGGGACTGGAGATCGGGATGTTTGAAGATTTCGTAGAGCATGAACGCCACGAGGCGGCCCATGTAGCTGCTGCTTCCCGCGAATCCATAGAGCGCATAGCAGACGACTTCGTCATCGCTCATCGGCCGGCCATCCGGAAACTTCAGGGAGAGCAGAGTATCGATGATGTCGGGTGACCGATCGACGGAGGGACCCTCGCGGCGGTGACGCGCCACCAAATCGCTCGTCAATTTCAACACCCGCCGGCGAGCGGCGCGATACGGTGGCCAGCGAAACATCCACAAGGGCAGGACCCGGCCGCCGACTGCCATGTTCATGTCGGTGACCACCCGGCAATCGCGATAATGCTCGCGAAACGAAACGTTCCCCATCACCTGGCAGTACTGCTGGAAGGCCAGCAATTGCACGCCCTCGAACACTTCCTGGACACTGCCGGCCGGCCATTCCCGCAAAGTTTCCCGGACCGCACGAACGAATTGCGGCACATAGGGGCTCGCGACTTCACGGGAATAGGCAAGCTGGAGGAGCCGGCGAAGTTGAAGATGCTTCTCGCCAGAGAGGGCCAGGGCGAAATCCGCGCTGCCCAATTGCTCGCCCACCGGATCGAAAATCGGGTGGCGGGTCAGATGACGTTCGCCCCCGGTCGTCATGAACTCTTTGGCCTCGAAGCCCAGGATCACGGTAAACTTCAGCCAGAGCATTCGGATTCTGAAAATCGGCCCATGCTCGCGATACGACGAGACCAGGAAACCGGTCGTGTCTTTCAGAAAATCGCGGGTGTTGCCGAGCAGCGGCAGTCCGGGAACGCGGGGTGAGAATGGGCAACGCGAAACCGACGACTCGTCGGTCGCCAGTTCGGCGGCGCCTTCTTTCCTTCTCGCCGGCGTTGGGGAGATTTGATTCACGTCGGCGTCCTCGGCTGGGCAATCTCAATAACGCCGTCTGCCAAGGTCGTCCAGCAGCGTTCTGGTAGGTCGAGCGAGGTTAGCGTTCCCAAGTACAACCTGGGAACGAGCGGGCCCTTGGAAACGAGGAGCAACGATCCGGAACGGACAGCCGCGATATTTCCAGTCCCGAAGGGACGTCGGATTAGAGCCCGGAGTGAAGCGAAGCGAAACTCCGGGACCCTTTTTCCAACGAAACCAGCGCCGGGACGGCGCGACGGATTGGGAATACAGCGGTACGTGACCACATCCCGCATCCGTCACCCCTTGCAGGGGTTAATAGGTGGTTGCCGATTCCCCCGGAGTTCGCTGCGCTTTACTCCGGGCTATAATCCTTCACGCCTCCGGCGTTCTATCGAATCTTGACGGCTTAAAGCCGTCAAGTTTCTAAATTCCTCGTTCCCTCGATAACCCAGGGCACAATGCCAGCGCCAATAAGATGCGCGTTGCCCGCGCAGCCGTCTCTTCGGTAGCTTAGGAGATCAAGATGAGAACCTATGAATTCCCCGAGATCCGGCGCGCGCTCGCGATTGTCCTCTTGTTCCTCAGCCTTTGCCCCGCAAATGGCGTGGCGCAAAAAACCGATTCCGGTGCGCCGCTTCGAGAACCGAAGGACGCCGCGGTCCGCGACCGCGAACGGCAGGCGATGATCGAGTTTTATGAAGCTCTCGGCGGGCCTGACTGGATCGAGCGCGAGTTTTGGGGCAGCGACCGGCCGGTGGGCGAATGGCACGGCGTGACCACCGATGCCGAGGGCCATGTGGTCCAGCTAACTGTCTACGACAATAACCTGACGGGGCAGCTGCCGGGGGCAGTAAGCCGGTTGGAATATCTGCATACGCTCCATCTCTCCTTCAACAAAATCACCGGGTCGCTGCCGGACAAGCTGGGCGAATGTCGCGCGCTCAAGAACCTGTGGCTCAAAGGAAACAAAATCACCGGTCGCCTGCCCGATTCGGTGGCCGTCCTCCCCGCGCTCGAATACCTCGATGTCCACGCGAACGAAATGTCGGGGGCGCTGCCGGAGATCTGGAACACGCCGAAGATGAAAATTTTTCGCGCGGACGACAACCGCATCTCCGGAGCGTTGCCGGGGCAGTTGTTGCGCCAGCCGTCGCTCGAGCATGTCTTCCTCCACAACAACGAAGTGACCGGAATGATCCCGAGCACGCTCAGTCCGAACCTGAGTATCCTGATGCTGACCAACAACAAGCTGTCGGGTCCGATTCCGGAGGAGTTGGCCAAACTCAAAAAGCTCACTGATCTCCGCCTCAACCGGAACCAGCTCTCCGGAGCGATCCCGCCGCGTTTCCTCGAGGCGGCGTCGCTCCAGGTATTGCGGCTCGACCACAATCAACTAACGGGACCAATTCCCACGGGCCTTGCGAAACGACTGATTACATTCGACGCGTCGAACAATCCGGGCGTCACCCCCGCTCCGTAGCCGGGATGATTCGATCGCGAGTTTACCCGGCTTCCGGCTTGTGCATCACCGAAACCATCCAGCCGACCCCGAACCGGTCCTGGAGTATTCCAAATTGCGGGGCCCAAAAAGTTTTCGCGAGCGGCATCGTCACGAGCCCGCCTTCACTGAGCGCGGCGAAAACACGGGTCGCCTCCGCTTCGTCCGGCACGGTAATTGAGAGCGAAAAGCCTTCGAAGTTCACCTTGCCGTCGCACATCCCATCCGACGCCATCAACATTGTTCCGCCGATGCGGACGCTGGCGTGCATCACTTTTTCTTCGAAACATTCCGGCATATTCGGCTGCGGCTCCGGGCTCTCCTTGAAGCGTGAGAGCATCACCACCTCGGCCCCGAGCGCTGAGCGATAGAATTCCAGGGCCTCTTCGCAGCGGCCCCCAAAAAACAGATAAGGATGAACGAAGGTGTTGGGGTTGGATGTCGTCATAAGTGAGCTTGGGCTTATTTGAGGGAAGGTCAATCACAGCGGCACCGCAGGATTGCAGTGCACCCACCGCAACGCTAGCTTCGGCTGGCTTCGCGCAAGCCATTCAGTCCAATGCCCATCAGAATTCTCGTCACCGGCGGTACCTTTGATAAGGAATACAATGAGCGCACCGGCCAGCTCTTTTTCCGGGACACGAACGTGGCGGAGATGCTCAATCTGGGACGGTCACGTCTCGACGTCAGCATTCGGACGATCATGATGGTCGACAGCCTCGAAATGACGGATGCCGATCGCGCTCTTATCGTGCAGAACTGCCTTCAATCGGAGGAAGCGCGTATTGTCATCACCCACGGCACCGACACCATGACGGAGACCGCCGCCGCCGTGGCTCGCACGCTTTCCGGCAAGACCGTGGTGCTAACCGGCGCAATGATCCCCTATGCTTTCGGCAGTTCAGACGGCCTCTTCAATCTCGGCAGCGCGCTCTCCTTTGTGCAGGTCCTCCCGCCCGGCGTCTATATCGCGATGAATGGCAAATGTTTTCAGTGGGACCGTGTCCGAAAAAACCGGGAGCGGGGCGAGTTCGAAGAGATCGGCTAGCGAGGTTTAAACGCCAGTCTCGCCCGTCGCCTCTGCCCTTTCCTTTTCCTTCGGGGGGAAAACGACGAGGGCCCGCAGGCGTTTACCTGCGAGCCCAGTCGCTAGATTATTCTATTCTGTTACCGCCAGGTCTGGTCTGAAACCCAGACCCGATGATGGCGATAATGGGTCCGAGCGTAATGGCTGTTGTAGCCGCCACGCCGGTTATAATGTCCCGGAACCCAGCGGCCATAACGATGGCTGTAATGCCCTGGAACCCAGACCCAGTAATACCCCTGGTGCCAGTAGCCGCCCCCATGATAATACGGGCGGTCGCCGACACTGATGGAGAATTCGACAGCGCGAGTCTCCTGAACAAGCGGCGTGCTGATCGCCACCACAGCTGCCAGGAGAATTAAGATCTTCTTTTTCATACTTCCTTTGACCCTAGGGGCGTCCGGTTTATTCGGCAAGATTCAAACTTTTTTGCCAGGCTGATTCATCTGGATTCATTTGATCGACGCCGCTTTACAAACGCGCGCGGCTTCCGCCACCCCTTCGGGGTTTCCCGCCTTGCGACAGGCGTGGCCGCATGCGTGTCATCCCGAGCCGCGCAGACGGCGAGGGACCTCTCAGGCGCTAACCGGTCACACAAGACAAGACGAACGGGTTCGGCAGTGTTCGCTCCGAGCGACGCGCTGGCGTTTCCAGCGTAACGCAATCTGCGACGGGGAGATCCCTCGGCGCGCTTCCATCGCCAAGCGCCAGCCGGGCGTTGGAAGAAAGCCCGGAGTGGAGCAACGCGGAACTCCAGCGGATCCTCGAGCACGAGCAAGAGCAAGAGCAAGAGAAAGAGCAAGAGCAAGAAACTTCAGGAGAAGTGGCGGAGGCCGGACCCGCCTTGTAATTCCAAATAAATCGGGCCACTCTGACTGGCAATGCTCTGGCGGGATCAAAGGGAAAGCGAGAATGTTGAAGACCAACGCCGGTCCGGGGGCGGTCGAATCGCGGTCGGCGGGGGAATCGGCGGAGTGATTCTCGTGGTCGCTTATCTGCTCCTGGGGGGCGATCCGCAGGCGCTCATTAATTCGCAGCAGCAATCGGCCTCAACCCAAACGCGCTCGGTCGATTCCAATGCGCCCCGCGACGAGGCGTCGAAGTTCGTGGCGGTCGTTCTCGCCGACACAGAGGACGCCTGGCGCGCCATCTTCAGCAAAATGGGCCGCCAATACCAGGACCCGAAGCTTGTCCTCTTCACGGACCAAACCCGCTCCGGTTGTGGATTCGCCAGCGGCGCCACCGGGCCGTTTTATTGTCCGGAAGACCGGCGCGTTTACATCGACCTCAGTTTTTATCGCGAACTGCGGGACCGCTTCGGCGCCCCGGGCGATTTCGCGCAGGCATATGTGATTGCGCACGAGGTCGGACATCACGTGCAAAACCTGCTCGGCATCTCCGACCGCGTCCAAGCCGCGCGCGGCCGGGTCAGCGAGACAGAGTACAACAAGCTCTCCGTCCGGCTCGAACTTCAGGCTGATTTCTTCGCCGGGGTCTGGGCCCATTATGCCGACCGGGTCAGACACATCGTCGAAGCCGGCGACATCGACGAAGCGATCCGGGCCGCCAGTGTGGTCGGCGACGATAATCTGCAACGCCAGGCGCGCGGCTATGTCGTCCCCGATTCCTTCACCCACGGCACCTCCGCGCAACGTGTTCGCTGGTTTCGCAAAGGATACGAAACCGGCGATCTCAACCAGGGCGATACATTCCAGGCCCGCGATCTCTAAACCGTTCAGACCGTTTTTGCTTTCCCCGTTTTCGTAATCGCTATCTTCTTCCGCGGGGTAGATCCGATTTTCTTCCTTCTTAATTCTTACTTTTTACTTCCCTTTCAATGAGCTTCCTCAACCTCGAGCAACTGCCGTTTGTCGGGATGTCGCATGAATTTCACGGCGAAAAGGAAGGCGCGCCGTTCTCCGCCTACATTGTGAAAGCCAAGCCTGGGCAAGGCCCGCCTTTGCACATTCATCCCTACGTCGAAGTCGCCTTTACCCTTGAGGGCCGCGCCACCATTACCGTTGGTGACGAACAGCGCGAAGTGGAAGCCGGCGGCATCGTCGTCATCCCCGCAGGCACGCCCCATCGGTTCGTCAATTCCGGGGACACTGTCTTGCGGCAGATCGATGTGCACGCCAGCCCGAAATTCATTCAAACCAACTTGTGAGCAATCGGCGCTCGCGCGGCTTCTCATGGCTCCAAGCTTCTGGCATAAGGCGTCCTGTGATATTCTGAAATTCCACCATGAAACCTCTAATCACTCTCCTGCTTTGTTACATTCTGTTTGCCTCCCCCGCAGTCGCCGGACCGGCGATCTTCTTTGTTCGTCATGCCGAAAAGGCCACCACCGGTGGCGACGACATGGATATATCGGAGGCCGGCCGGGCTCGGGCCGAATCCCTCGCGACGCTTCTCAAAGACGCGGAGATTTCCGCAGTCTATACCACCGAGCTCAAGCGCACTCGGCAAACCGCTGAGCCGCTCGCAAAAGCCCTTCGTCTCGAACCCAACGTCATCCCGGCCAAGGATCAGCCCGCTCTCATCGCGAAACTCAAAGCTTCGTCCGGCAACGTGCTCGTTGTCGGGCATGGCAACACCATTCCCAATCTCATCAAGGCCCTGGGCATCACCACCCCGATCAATATTGCCGACAACGATTACGACAATCTTTTTGTCGTCCTCCTCGAGGAAAAGCCGCGCCTGATCCGATTGCATTATCGCTGACGGCGCTTCGTGATTCCTGGCACGTCTTGTTCCGAATGGCCTCGGTCGTTTTTCTTCGGGCGGTCAATGTCGGAACGGCAAACCGCTGCCGGCCGGCGGCGATTGCCAAAGAGCTGGCGAAATACGATGTCGTCAACATTGGCGCCGTCGGCACATTTGTGGTCCGCAAAGAGGTAAGTGAATCCACTCTCCGGGCCGCGATCGCGCGCCAGTTGCCTTTCAAGATCGACATTATGATTTGTCCCGCGCGGGAAGTCCTGAAGCTCGCGGCGAAAGATCCGTTCGATGGCGAGCCGTCAGGCCCAAACTTCACCCGCTTTGTGAACGTCCTCCACGAACCGCTGCGGAAACGGCCTCCGCTTCCGCTTTGTCTTCCCTCAAAAGACGACTGGCTGGCGAAGATCGTCGCTATCCAGGGCAGATTTGTTCTCGGCGTGTATCGGCGAGAAATGAAGGCAATCGGTTACCTCGGCAAGATCGAGAGGCAGCTCGGCGTCCCCGCGACGAATCGGAACTGGAATACGATCGAAAAGGTCGCAAAAATCCTCGCTAACGCCTAGCTGCTGATCACGGGGAATCCGCCGTCAAGATTGAACATGAGCGGTGCGGGGCTGTCTCTTGTGAAGGATCGCTTATGAACGCTTCGACCCTCAGGTTACTCCTTATTTTTGCGGCAATCGCGCTGGGCGTTTTCTATTTCGCCCAGCAACCGAGGGCCCAGGAAACCCAAAAGGCTCTCGTCAAAAATATGGAACCGTTGAAGCCCACCGCCGAAGATCTCGCGCCCGTCCCGAAAGTGGAGAAGTCGGATGCCGAATGGAAAAAGCAGTTAACTGCGGCGCAATACGCGATTCTCCGCGGACATTCGACGGAGCGCTCGTGTTCTTCCGTCCTTCTCACCGAGCATCGCCGCGGCGTTTTCCACTGCGTCGGCTGCAACGCGCCCCTGTTTGCCAGCGACGCCAAGTTTGAGTCTGGGACCGGCTGGCCCAGTTTCACCAAGCCTTTCATCCCGGGAATTATTACGACGGTGAAAGACAACAGCTTCGGAATGGAACGCGATGAAATCCTCTGTTCTCGTTGCGGCGCGCACCTTGGCCACGTTTTCGACGACGGCCCCGAGCCGACAGGATTGCGTTACTGCATGAACGGCCTCGCCCTCAAGTTCGAGGAGCGCCCGTAACGGTCGCTCCGGTAATAGCCCAGCGCTTCAGCGCTGGGGAAACTGCGGAGTAATAATTCCGAAGTCCCATTAGGGACGAAAGAAGCGCCGAGGAGCTGCCACGTTTCTATCGTCCCTGACGGGACTCGCCCGAATTTGTGGATCGCAACCCAGCGCTAAAGCGCTGGGCTATTTTCGGATAATGCCACCACCGGATTCGCTCGCGGGCAAATCGCACCGTTTCACTCTGCCAGCTCACTCTCCTCGATCACCTCAAGCGGCCTGCGCTGGCCGTAAATCACACTGAGCACCACTCCGAGCACGACGAGCACGATCCCCGCGATCGTCTGCGCGGGATAATGTTCGCCGAAAATAAACACGCCAAAAATCAGCGCATAAATCATCCCGGTGTAATTCAGGATCGAGACGTGGGCGATCCGTTCGGCCTGAAGCGATTTCGTCAGGCGCGTCTGTCCAAACTGAGTGAGCAGGCCGCACATCAGGAGACAGAACCATTCCCATGGGCTGACCGGTTTCACCCAGTTGAAGACGGTAAATATGAATCCCGCGACCACGCCCACGAGTTGGAAATGCAGGACGACAACGATGGGGTGTTCCCGCTCTTTCAGTCGCCGGACGAGGTTGTACGCCACGCCCGAACCGACCGCCGAAACCAGCCCCGTAAAGAGATAAAGGAGCGGCACCGATGAATCGAAACCTTTGATCACCAGGACGCCGGCAAACGCGATCGCATAAAACAGCCACTGCTTCGGCCGGACGTGTTCGCCGAGCAGGAGCACGCCGATCAGCGTCGTGAAAATCGGCGACAGGTACGCAATCGTCACCGCGGTGGCGAGCGGGATGTTGTGAATCGTGACGAAAAAGGTGAACAGCGCGAGCGTGCCGAACGCGCCGCGCGCGACGAGAAGAACATTGTTATTCCCCTTCCAATCGACCCGGGCGCGGGCGATTCCGACGAAACAAATCGCGGATGAAACCAGGCAGCGAAAGAAAACGATCTCCATTGCCGGGATCCGGTCGAGCTGCTTCACGAAAACGTTCATGATTGAGAACGCCAACGTCGCCAGGAGCATGTTCACCACGGCAGCACTGACCACGCTGGTCTTGGCTGACGTCTCGGCGGCTCTCATGGCGCGCTGAACATGCCGACGCCGACGTTCTCGTAAAGATAATTGGCGAGGAGCGGCGTCGCGAGGCCACCCGTGCAGGTTCATTCGGTACCAACCGACGCGTTGCTATCTCAGCCGAAAATAGCCCAGCGCTTTAGCGCTGGGATAGTAACGCCGTTTTCGTCCGAGTCCCGCGGGGCGGGACGATAGAATCGTCCGTCCCGGGACGGGACGATGAGATAGGAGGACTCCCAAAACCCAGCCCGAAAGCGCTGGGCTATTTTCAGAAAAGGCTTTTCGAGCGTCC
>JBAPMH010000636.1:0-2136 GCA_049278515.1 Chthoniobacterales bacterium | reverse complement strand
GATTGGTATCCCGCTCAATCTCTCGGCCTCCTAATCACTCAAACGATCCAGATCACTGCCTACTCGTCAGGCGCACTCTTTTCGGTCATCTTGCTCCTGTGGACCTGGCACCGCCGAAAACTTGGTGGCGCGCGGCTGCGGGTTCATCCTTCATAAATCTTAATCTTCTTTTCCATCGTCGTGGCTGCTGACGCAATGATAGATCCACGCTTTAGGCCTGACGGCCGTTCCAACCGCGACCGCATGCTGGCCGGTGACCAATACATCGCGGACGACGCCGACCTGGCACGAGAGAGAAATCGCGCCGCGGTCCTGACAGCGCAATACAACGCGATCGCCGGGGACGACCAAGGCGCGCGAGATCGTCTTCTCCGCGAGCTCCTCGGAAGTGCGGGAGACGGCACAGTCATCCGCCCTCCTTTATGGTGTGATTATGGTTACCAGACGCACGTCGGCGATCGCACCTTTGCCAACTGGGGACTCGTGGCGCTCGACGTTGCCCGGATCACTATCGGTGATGACGTGCAGATCGGTCCGAATGTCCAACTCCTCACGGCAACCCACCCGATCGAGCCAGGCCCGAGGCAGGCCAAGTGGGAAAACGCCAAGCCCATTACCATCGGCAACAACGTGTGGCTCGGCGGCGGCGTTATCGTCTGCCCGGGTGTGACCATTGGCGAGAACACCGTGGTGGGGGCCGGTGCGGTCGTCACCCGTGACCTCCCTGCGAACGCCGTGGCGGTCGGGAATCCGGCACGCGTCATTCGGCACCTGTGACGCGATGCCGCAGCGTTTTCGCACGAACGCTTTCTTGATTTCGCCTCCGAGAGTTGGATCCCCAATCCGCCCGACTCCCAGCAGTGGGGAGCCGTCAACGCACGAAGGACGAACGCTTCGGCTCGACAGCGTCTCGCCCTACCAGAAAGGACGGCAAATAGCAGGAAGGGCGGAAGCAGAATCTTCTGACAATCGCGGACTTGAACATTTCGAAAAATTGAGTGTCATACAGACCTGAAAATTTTTTCCTTATGATCGAGGTCAGGGATCTGAAGAAATCATTTGGGGCCATCAAGGCGGTGGACGGGGTGTCGTTCACGGTGAAAACGGGCGAAGTCCTCGGGTTCCTGGGCCCCAACGGCGCGGGTAAATCGACCACCATGCGGATGATCACCGGGTTTATCCCGCCCTCAGCCGGCGAGGTCTCGGTGGGCGGGTTCAACATGCTCGACGACCCGATCCCGGCCAAGCGCCTGATCGGTTACCTGCCCGAGAACGCCCCATCCTACACCGACATGACCGTCCAGGGATTTCTCGGTTTTGCCGCCGAGCTCCGGGGGTTGCGGGGCGAAGCGAAGAAAGAGGCGATCGAGCGGGTGGTGGAAATGTGCTTCCTCGAATCGGTCGTTAATCAAAGCATCGACACCTTGTCGAAAGGCTACCGGCATCGGACCTGTTTCGCGCAATCGATCATCCACGATCCCCAAGTCTTGATCCTGGACGAGCCGACCGATGGGCTCGATCCCAATCAAAAGCACGAAGTCCGGACTTTGATTCGCAAGATGGGTGAAACCAAGGCGATCATCTTTTCGACTCATATCCTGGAAGAGGTGGAAGCGGCCTGCTCGCGGGCGATTATCATCGATCGCGGCCGGATCGTGGCGAACGGGACCCCGGACGAATTGAAGCAACGCTCGGAACATGCCGGTGCCGTCACCCTTCGGTTGCTCGACGGAAACGCGGCCTCGGTCACCCAGAGGCTTAAACAGCTTCAGGGAGTCGGGAAATGTTCCGTCCTGGCCGAGTCGCCTCTGACGATCCGGGCTTATGCGAAGAAGAATGGCGCGCCGGGTGAGCTGGCCCGGGCCATCAGCGAGATCGCGCTGACGGAACGATGGAGGATCGAGGAGTTGCACACCGAGGAAGGCCGGCTTGATGAGGTCTTCCGCGGCATTACCCGGGCGGAGACGAAGCCGGACGAAGAGGAGGATTCCGAATGAGCGAAGCGATCCTGACTACGCCCACAGACGCCGAGGCCGCCACCGCCGCGCAGGTGAAGCCTGCGGCCAGTTCAGCATGGCGGCATATCGTCTCGATCGCCAAACGCGAAGTGACCGGTTATTTCGCCTCCCCCGTCGC
>JBAPMH010000635.1:0-1689 GCA_049278515.1 Chthoniobacterales bacterium | reverse complement strand
GGCACGACGAGCGCCGTGTCGTCCTCGGACGGCGCGGAGTACGTCAGCTGCTGCTCCGGGGTCCGGGGCTGGTCGAGCCCCTTCGCGCTGATCTGCGGGCGATGGTCGTGGCCGTCGGGTTGTACCTCCGAGCGGAGCTGGCGGCGCAGCGGCTCTTCCTCCTCCTCGACGAACCCCTGCTCCTGCTCGTCGTCCTCGATCAGCTGGACCTCGAGGTTGAACAGGAAGCCGACCGACTCCTCCTTGATGCCGTCCATCATCGTGGCGAACATCTCGAAGCCCTCGCGCTGGTACTCGACCAGCGGGTCGCGCTGGGAGTACGCACGCAGGTAGATGCCCTCGCGCAGGTAGTCCATCTCGTAGAGGTGCTCGCGCCACTTGCGGTCGAGCACCGAGAGCAGCACCCGACGCTCGAGCTCGCGCATCACCTCGGAGCCGAGCTCCGCCTCGCGGGCCTCGTAAGCCTTCTGGGCATCGGCCTGGAGGTCGGCGTGGAGGGTGTCGCGGTCGAGGCCGTCGCGGCCGCCGGCCACACGCTCGAGGTCCTGGTAGCGCAGCGAGACCGGATAGATCGTCTTCAGCACGGTCCAGAGCGCGTCGAGGTCCCACTCCTCCGGGAAGTTCTCGGTCGCGGCGATCACGTAGGTGTGGATGACCTCGTCGATCATCTCGTGCACCTGGTCGGTGAGGTCGGCACCCTCGAGGACCTCGCGGCGCTCGCCGTAGATCACCTCGCGCTGCCGGCTCATCACGTCGTCGTACTTGAGGACGTTCTTGCGGGACTCGAAGTTGAGCGCCTCGACCTGGCTCTGGGCCGACGCGATGGACTTGGTCACGGACTTGTTCTCGATCGGCTGGTCGTCGGGCACCTTGAGCGCGAGCAGCACCCGCTCCACCCAGTCGGACTTGAACAGCCGCATCAGGTCATCGCCCAGCGACAGGTAGAAGCGGGACTCCCCCGGGTCGCCCTGACGTCCGGAACGACCACGCAGCTGGTTGTCGATGCGGCGCGACTCGTGCCGCTCGGTGCCGAGGACGTAGAGACCACCGGCCGCCGAGACCTCGTCGTGCTCGGCCTTGACCTGCTCAGTGATCCGCTCGAGGGTCTCGGGCCAGGCCGCGTTGTACTCCTCGGCGGTCTCGAGCGGGTCCAGCCCGCGGTTGCGCAGCTCCTGGTCGGCGAGGAACTCGGTCGAGCCGCCGAGCATGATGTCGGTGCCTCGTCCCGCCATGTTGGTGGCCACCGTGACGACGCCCTTGTGCCCGGCCAGCGCGACCACCTTGGCCTCGTCGGCGTGCTGCTTGGCGTTCAGGACGGAGTGCGGGACACCGCGCTTCTTCAGCAGGCCCGAGAGCAGCTCCGACTTCTCCACGGACGTCGTGCCGACCAGCACGGGCTGGCCGTTCTTGTGGCGCTCGGCGATGTCGTCGACGACGGCGTTGAACTTCGCCTCTTCCGTGCGGTAGACGAGGTCCCTCTGGTCCAGGCGGGCCATCGGCTTGTTGGTGGGGATGGGCACCACGCCGAGCTTGTAGATCTTGTCGAACTCCGACGCCTCGGTCATGGCCGTACCGGTCATGCCGGAGAGCTTCTCGTAGAGGCGGAAGTAGTTCTGGAGGGTGATCGTGGCGAGGGTCTGGTTCTCCTCGCGGATCCGCAGCCCCTCCTTGGCCTCCAGCGCCTGGTGC
>JBAPMH010000634.1:0-12470 GCA_049278515.1 Chthoniobacterales bacterium | reverse complement strand
CGCCAAGGATATTCTTGCGCATCTGGAAAAGCCGAATGGCGCCGTGGAAGAGCAGAAGCGAAAGAAAGGAAAACGAAGCAAGAAGGTTGTGGTTGCGCCGGTAAAGCCGCAGTTGGATTTGTTTTAGACCGATTGCGTTTCTCCCTCAGATCAAATGCCCCTCAGAACCGAGAACGAACTGAGCGAACCATTGCGCGGCCATTGGCGGAAAGCGGTGGCGGCGATCGAGCTGCGCAATTTCGGTTATGCGATTTCGTTGTTGCAGGAAGTCCTGAAACAAGAGCCGGAGTTTCTCCAGGGTCGCCAGCTTTTGCGCCGGACGGCAATCACCCGCCAGAAAGCGACCAAGAAGCCGTTCTTCAAAATCTCGACCTCCGTTCTTACCGTCCTGAAAGCCCAACGCCAGCTCAGGAAGGATCCGAAGGGGGCCATCGAAATGCTCGAAGAGGTCCTGGAAGAGGATCCGTCCAATCGGCAGGCAAACCTAATCCTCAAGGAGGCAGCGGTAGCGGCCGGCTGGCCTGAGATCGGCGTGTTCGCGCTTCAAACGGTCCTGGAAGAAAGGTCGCGCGACACAAAGGTATTGCACGAGCTGGGCCGGCTTTATCACGAGCTGGGAGAAAGCGATAAGGAGGCCGAAATTTACAATCGGATTGCCGAAATCGACCCGACCGATGCCGAGGCGGTGCGGCTCGGAAGAGATGCCGCTGCCCAGGGTTCGATGAAAACAGGCGGATGGGGTTCCGATTTGTGATCGCGGCCCTGAAGGAAACTGACGGGAGTTTGCTCGATTCCGATGCTTCGCTCAGAATTGCAACAGGACGTTCAGGGCGTCGCGTTTTTCTTTTCGAGGGTGTTAATGCGGTCGGGGGCGGTGACCCGAACACGCAGTTTTACTTCAACGGTGCCTTCCGGAGGCGGTGGGGACAAACGCGGGAGAATTAGTTGCGGATCGATGCCGGTGACTTCGAATCGAAAGTACTCCGGGTGAGCCATCGGCCGGGCATCTCCGGCGAGTGCAATTGCTTTAAAACTCTCCGGATCGCTGGCTCGAAAAAGGGTGGCCGTTTTTGTGGCCACTTCGATGGACGCCACGTCGATCACCGTCTGGTCGCTCATGAAGTCGATCCGGAGTGGCGCCGCGCCGGCGCCGCGTGGCAGGGCGATCGAAACATCCTTCCAGACTTCGTGCCCGATTCGGGTCGTGACGGAATTGGCTTCGCTATGACCGCCGTCCTGGGAATGAAAAATTTGGATGATCGTTTCCGGCGCGGGAGCGGGAGGCCGGACGAGGCGTCTCAGGCAGGCGTGGATTTGCCACCGCAGCCTCGTCGCTAAAGGCAAAACCGGCTTTCGCGCGATCAGGACGGAGTCGTGCCATTTGTTGCTCTCCAAATCGTAGTCGGGCAAATCTTCCCATTGGGTTTGAACATCCACGACTTCGAGGCCGGCGTAGCGGGCCACCGCCGAAAAACCATCGGCGAAAATCCGCCAGCAGTCCCGGGAGAAACGATGCTCCGGTCCGCAGGAGGGCGCGATGATGCAACACATTCCGCCTGGTTTCAGGACCCGCGCGATTTCGAGCATCGTTTCCCAAAAGAACTCCGTGTGCTCGAAGGTCTGCCCGGAAACGACGACGTCGACCGACTCGGAACGGATCTCGCGCCAGCGGTAGGGATCGTGCAACACGATGTCGACATTCTCTCCGGCGACGAGGTCGACCCCGAGATAGCGCCAGGGCGGAATCGCGAAGAGCTCGCGGTAGGAACCGTTCAGATCGGCACTGCCCAGGTCGATAACGGTGAGCGGCTCCTGGCGCCGGGCGTCGAGGTACCGGCTCCGAAACTGCGCCATGCTATCGAGGGAGTGTTGATGCATCGTTGCGCCAATAAACTGCGCCCCGCCGGATTTCACAACGCTCCTGCGAAAAACAATTCCGCGGGCCGAGGAACGACGAGGACCTGATCAATCTACCGGAACATTACCAAAGCCGAGCGCCCGTGATCACCCCGCGGGCCAGGATCGCCCCAATATTCAAGAGGAGCTGGAGGGTAACAAGGCCGACGAAAATGGTTCGGGGGCAGTGCCGGGAAAGCCACCAAACACCGAAAAAAAGCAAAACTCCCAGGACGGGTTGGTAACCGTGCAAAACGAGCAGCGCCGGGCAGCTATAGATGGCGAGAATGAGCAAAGTGGGCCCAAGCAACCCATACCAAAGCCACGGTCGTGGTTTGGGAAGCTTCATGCACTGAGCCAGGGCCGGGTAGATCAGAATAAGCCCCACCACCCCAGGAAGGGAGTACTGCCAATTGTTAAAGACGGCCCTGAAATCGAATGGGTAAATCAGGAAAATCGTCGACCAGATCAGGTAGAATAAATTATGGAGCCGAATCCATAAAAACCCGATGGGGGAAGCCCAGGCCGGTTCGGTGCCGGGTCCGGCAAAATTCTGCATCACCAGATCGGAGGGAATATGCAGATAAAGTCGCGTGTAAAAAAACCACGGGGCGAGAATCAAACCGAACACCAGAAGATACGAGACCAGGAACGGAACTCGCGATTTCCCGAACCGCCTCTGGGTCAGGTAATATAGCCCGACGCACCCGGCGAAAACGACTGCGTAGGGATGACAGTGAGTTGCCAGGGCAAGGAGAGCGGCCACGACAAGATGGCCATGGGCGCGCTGGATGGAGCTCCAGCCCAGGAGGATGAAAAATCCAGCCATCGCTTTGGGCCATGTGTAAATGGTCTGCCCGATAAAATAGGGATTCGTAACAAAAAGAAGCGTGGCCAGGGACAAGAGGGAATTCGGGACAAGGCTGGAACAAAAGACCAATAATCCGAGAAGGAGCAGGGAATTCAGGACCAAACCGACGACGGCAAACTGGTAGAAGGAGCCGTTCGTATTCAGTTTCGATACATCAGGCCACTCACGGCCAACGTAGTTGTAAGTCCCGAGTTCGGGGTGGTCGTGCGGCGCGCCCAGCGCCACTCGAAACGGCATCGCGGTGAGCGACATCAGGATCGTCCGGTTGCTTATCTCGTTGCCAGGCAAAATCGGCCGATTCTTTTGGAATGAAACACCGCGGAGGAAAAATTCTGCGACGGCGAAAGGAATATAATTATCGGCCGGGAGTGACGTGAGATGCTGGATTTTGGCGTTGGTGGAGGGCGTCTTGAAAATGAACATCCCATCCGGCAGAGGCTCGGGAAGACGGATGTTGAGGTGGAGAAGGCCCAGACTCAGCCCAAGGAGCAAAGCCCAAAGGGCCAGCGAAATCTTCTCGGGCCTGGACAGTGCCAGGGAGAATTCTTGCGGGACCCGCCGCCCGACAAAATAGGCCGCGCTGAGCAATGTCAGGCCGACCAGGAGTCCAACGACGGCCCATCGGGCTGGGGGAGCGGCTGCGATTGCCCAGCCCAGAAGCGCGTGCAAGGCGACGCCCGCGCCCGCGCCATACCCGACGAGATCGAGTCCACGCAGTTTGGTGAAGTAATGAAGCAAAGCGATGCCGTTGAGCAGAAGCGACGCGACTACCCAGAGCAAAAGGAGCAATCCCGCGAGGAAGGTCATCCGGCTCGATTCTCAATGGACGCGGTCGCGCCACAAGGATTTTTGCGAATCGTTAGACAGGCAGGCCTGTTTAGTCCTCTATTGAGCGGTTCAACCACGCGCTTCCTTGATGTTCGAGACACTCCCGAGCCTGCTCGCGTTTCAGCCGAAATCTTATTCCGGCGGGCCGCTCCGTTTTCATCTCCCCCTTCTCTACGACCTCATTGCGACCGTGAAACCGGCGAGGGTCGTGACCCTGGGATTTGGTGACGGCCAGGCTTTTTTCACCTTTTGTCAGGCCGCCACGGAACTGGGCTTGGAATGCGTATGCGTCGCCGTCCGGCGGGAACGCGCGGTCGAATCGGAGGAGGACGACGCCGCCTGGCGGCAGGGGAAAGATTATGGCGAAGAGTTCTACGGCGAGCGGGTCCGCCACTTCGCTTCCGCGAGGGCGGCCCTCACGGAGCTGGCCGATGGAAGCGTCGATCTCCTCCTGGTCGATGATTGCGATTCGGGAGCTGAACTCCGCGCCGACTTAGCCGCGTGGGAACCCAAGCTGACTCCGGATGCGATTATTTTGCTGCACGGCACTGGCCTGGAGCGAGAAGACAGCCCGAAGAAGGCTTGGACGGAATGGGCCGCCAACACGGCGGGCGTGGAGTTCCCTGCCGGCCTCGGGCTGGGGGCAGCACGGCGAACACCCGCCAACGCTTCATCGCCGCTTCTCTTGCAACAGCTCTTCGGGGCATCTCCAGATGTAAAAGATCTCGTCGCGCTCTATGCCCTCGCCGCAGCTCGCATTGATGGGCTTGGCCGGGCCGCCAAGGCCGAAGAGACGAGCGCGACCCTCCAGGTCCGGCAAATCTGGCTTGATTCGCTTCTGACTGATCGCGGGAAAGTCCAGCAGATCATGGATCACCAGGCGCGCGAGATTGATTCCCAGACCGAGCAGCTCAAGAATTTCGAAATTCTGCGTCGGGATCGCGCCAAAGCGCAACTCGTCATGGACGCCCAGCACGAACAATTGAAACACTGGGTGGCGGAAAGCGATCGGCTTAAGGCGAAGATCGAACAACTTAAGACTCAGCTTAAGGATCAGAAAGCTATCCTGAGTGCCGCGAAAAAGGCGTGCCGGAAAGGCGGACGCTGTTTTCACGTCCTGACCGGGCCTAAAGAGCGGCGGCCGTTTTGGGAGAAAATCCTACGCGAAATTCGCCGCATCCCACGCAACGTCAAAGTTTCGCGCGCCCCCCAGCCCGCCTCATCAGTGGAGAAAGCGGCGCTGGTCGTTCCGAAGGCCCCGGTGGATCGGTATGCCGCGTGGATCAGTGAACACGAACCTGGCCCCGCGGCGCTGGAAGAGCAGCGCCGCGCGTCGAAAGGAAACGGAGTCAAGATCAGCCTGCTCACTCCGCTGCACAACACAGCGGGGCGTTTCTTGGACGAGATGTTCGCCTCGGTCGCGGCCCAGACCTACCACAACTGGGAAATGTGCGTGGTGGATGGCGGTTCCGATCGACCGGAAACGATCGACACCCTGCGGCAATGGGAAGCGCGGGAACCGAGGATTCGCATTCAGCGTCTGACCGAGAACCTTGGAATTGCGGAAAACACGAACCTCGCTTTGCAAGCGGCCACGGGCGACCTGGTGGCTTGCGTCGATCATGATGATTTGCTGGCACCCTTTGCACTCTATGAGCTGGCGCGCGCCGCCTCGGAATTTCCTGAGGCCGATATCTTCTACAGCGACGAAGATCGATGGAGCGCGGAAGGGAAACGGCATGCGCCCTTCTTCAAGCCGGAGTGGAGTCCGGAGCTGCTTTGCTCGTCGATGTACATCGGTCACCTGACGGCCTATCGGCGTTCGCTGGTCGATCAAATCGGGGGCTTTCGGAAGGAGTTCGACCTTTCACAAGACTACGATTTCGCTCTTCGGGCGACAGAACGGGCGCGGGCTATCCATCACATCCCTCAAGTCCTGTATCATTGGCGCGAACATCCTGAATCCGGTTCTGCCGGGGGCAAGCCGGAGGCGCGCAAAACAAATCTCGCCGCCCTCGATGACGCGATGCTCCGCCGGAACCTTCCGGCGGAGATCGTTGAATATCCGAGTGCGAACCGGGCCCGGTTAATTGTCGCATCCTGGCCCCGCGTCTCGGTCATTGTCCCGACAGACTCGCCGACCCGTGCTCAAGCGTGTCTTCGCGACCTTCCACGCGGCACCAAGTACCCGAACCTGGAGATTGTCATCGTCACGAACAGCCGGCTTCTCGGATCGCTTAGGAGTCTGGAAACGCCGAACACGGCGGTCCGCTTCGTCCCCTACGACAAGCCGTTCAATTTTTCGGAGAAATGCAATCTCGGGGCGGCCGCGGCCATTGGGGAGCGGCTCATTTTTTTCAACGACGATGTCGAGACCGCGCAGCCCGGCTGGATCCAGAACTTGATCGAGCCGCTGGAGAATCCGGAGGTCGGCGCGGTCGCGCCCAAACTCCTGTATGAATCCGGCAAGATTCAGCACGCCGGCCTGGTCATGGGCGTGCGCGGCCTGGCGGGAACCGCTTTTCATCAGCGCCCGGCTGATACCACCGAGCATTTTAACCTGGCTCAATCTCTGCGAGACGTAGCCGCGCTGTCCGCGGCCTGCCTCGCGATGCGACGGGAAGATTTCCTTCGCGTCGGCGGCTTCGACGCAGTGAACACCCCCATCGCTCATTCGGACATCGATCTTTGTTTCAAAGTGCGCGAGGCTGGGCTCCGGTGTGTCTACACACCGTATGCGACACTGAGCCACGCGGGCCATGTCTCGATTGGCGTCGAGGAAGAGAAAGAAGCAGCCCGGCGTCGAGACAAAGCGTCGATTTACTTGCTCAAACGCTGGCCGCGTTACACGACCCACGACCCGTATTTCACGGATAACATGCGCGACTGGCTCTATTCCGATTCACCCACGCCTCTGCGGATGACGGCGGGCGATCGCCCTGCTTCCCTTGATTCTTCCCTCGATCTCCTTTTCGTCTCGCACGACCTCTCCTTGTCGGGCGCGCCGATGATGCTTTTTCACGCGGCGGCCTGGTGTCAACGCAACGGCATTTTCGTTCTGGTCATGGCGCCGGAAGATGGCCCGTTGCGCGAGAAACTGCATTCCGAAGGCATTCCGGTCATCATCGATCCGCTCATCGAAGCCGGACATGAATCATTTGCCAGATTTGCGCGCGACTTCGATTGCGTCATCGCGAACACCATCCGGAGCGGGGCGGTCGTTAGCGCGCTGAAAGGCGAGAACGTGCCCATTGCGTGGTGGGTGCACGAGCCGGGTTCGGTGGGTGAACATTATCTGCGCGAAGACGCCAAGCTTCGGGCGGCCGTGCCGTTGGCCGACGTGCTCATTGCCCCTTCGGAGAGTACGGCGACAGTTTATCGACGCTATACCGATCAACCGGTGAGGTGTTTGCGGAATGCCATTCCGGACCCGGGTCCAGGACCGAACCTAGATAACGCCGTCGCAACGCGCCCGCTGCGCTTTTTGCTCCTGGGTAGTGTCGAGCCGCGGAAAGGCCAGGACGTTTTTGTCGAAGCGCTGGCCTTGCTCCCGGCCAGATTGCAACAGGCCGCCCAGTTTCAGATCGCGGGGCGCGTCCTCGATCCCGATTTTTGGCCAAAGGTGGAAGCCGTGGCGAAGAACTTGCGAAGTTTCTCGGTCAAAGGCGCTTTGAACCACGCGGAAGCGATCGAGTTGATGCGCCAGGCGGACGTGATTGTTTCACCGTCACGCGATGAAGCGATGCCGACCGTGACGATTTTGGAAGCGATGAGCCTCGGGAAAGCGCTGATCACCACGATCGTCGGAGGCGCGCTTGAGGTCTTGAGCGAGGGCGAGAATGCGCTGCTCGTTAGGCCGGAGGCGCCGGACGCGCTCTCGACCGCAATCCGCCGTCTAATCGAGGATCCGGCGCTGGCAGGGGAGCTGGGAAAAAAGGCGCGCGAGACCTACCAAAAGAATTTCACGATGGACCGTTTCGGCGATGAATTCCGCGACCTGATCACAAATGCCATTTCGCAACCGGCCGCCGGTGATCGCATCCAGGCAACCTGACCGTGGCGGCGCGCGCGGAAAACAACGGAACAACGGGGACTCCGAGGGTCCTCTTCGTTTCTCACGAAACGACCTTGAGCGGAGCGCCGATCCAGCTCGTCCATCTTGCCGGATGGTTGCAACGCGCCGGCTGGGAAATTCTCGTCGCCGCGCCCGATCACGGCCCGATCCTGGAAATGCTCGCCGCGGCCGACGTGCCCACAATTGTCGAGCCGACGCTCTTGACGGATCTCGAGCATGTCTGGCTGCGCGCTCGTTGTCAGGAGTTTGACGTTATCGTGGCAAACACCATTGCGAGCTGGCCGGCGGTGCGCGCCGCGCACCTGGAGCGCCGCCCAGTCCTCTGGTATCTCCACGAAACGCTCGTCGCCGTCCGGCTAATCCGGGCGATTCCAGAGATGGCCTCCGCCCTGCATATGGCGGATCTCCTCGTCACCCCGACGCAACAGACCGCCCGAATTTACGAGGGTCTGGCGGAAGCGCCCATCGAGATCGTCCCGTACGGGATTCCGCGTCCGCCGATCCTTTCCGGACGCAGGAACGATGACATCACGCATTTTCTAACCCTCGGTTCGTTCGAGCCGCGCAAAGGCCAGGATGTCTTGGTCGAGGCGATTTCAAAACTGGACGCGAAGATGAGCGAACGCTGCCTCTTCAAGATGGCGGGGCGGGTCCTCGATGACTCGTTTTACAGTGAGCTGAAAAATTGGGTGGCTTCGCTCGATCAGGTCGAATTGATCGACGCACTCGATCATGCCACCGCGCTGACGCTGCTCAACGAAACGGACGTCATCGTTCTTCCTTCCCGCGATGAAACGATGCCGATCGTGATCCTCGAAGCCATGGGTCTCGGCAAGGCGGTCATTAGTACGAACGTGGGTGGCGTTCGGGAATGGTTGCGCGACGGAATGAATGGGTTGCTCGTGGAAAAAGAGAATCCGGAGGCGCTGGCGAAAGCGTTGGCGGCTTGCGCGGCCCGGCCCGAATTCAGGGAACAGCTTGCGTCCGCCGGCGGCCGGACATTCGATCGGCATTTTACCCTGGATCGCTTTGCCTCCCGGTTCGGCGAGCTGATAGTGGCGCTCCATAACCGGCGGTACGCACCGCAGAAGAGGGAAGTCGACCTCTATCAGAAATGGATTGCGCAATTTGATACTCCGACACCGGCATCTCGCGCCGCCCTCCGCCGCCAATTGCGCACGCTGCGCCGCCAACCGCTGATTTCGATTATCCTGCCGGTTTACAATCCGGAGCTGGACGTTTTGCGGGCAGCGATCGCCTCCATTACGAACCAAATTTACGAGCGATGGGAGCTTTGCCTGGCTGACGACGCTTCCACCGATCCGCGAGTGCGCCCTTTCCTCGAGGAGATCGCTCGCGGCGATGCGCGGGTAAAATTGATTTTCCGGCCCGAGAACGGGCACATCTCAGCCTGCTCGAATTCGGCCATCGGGCTCGCTTCCGGCGAATGGTGCGCGCTTCTCGATCAGGACGACGCCTTGGCAGAGCACGCGCTGACCCTGGTGGCGCTGGAGATCGACCGCCATCCGGACGCCGGATTGATCTTCTCCGATGAAGACAAAATGGATGAGAACGGAGTGCGCTCGAATCCGTTCTTCAAGCCGGACTGGAACCCCGAGCTCTTTTTGGGCCAGAATTACATCAACCATCTTGGGGTCTATCGCGCCGAACTCCTGCGCGAGATCGGCGGGTTCCGCGAGGGCTTCGAGGGCTCGCAGGATTACGATCTCGCCCTGCGCTGCGTTGAGCGGCTTCGCCCGGAACAGGTGCGGCACATCCCGCGCATCCTTTATCACTGGCGAATGGTGACCGGGAGCCTGGCCGCGGTTCCCGACGCGAAACCGTATGCAAAGGAAGCGGCGCGCCGGGCGCTGGCGGACCATTGCCAGCGCCGCCAGATGCCGGGCAGCGTCGTGCCCTGTCCGGAAAACACCGAGTCCCACCGCGTCATCCACGGCTTGCCCACGCCGCCGCCGGTGGTTTCCATCATCATCCCGACGCGCGACCGGCTTGAATTGCTGGAGCGCTGCGTGGAAAGCATCCAGGCGCGGACGGATTATCAGCCCTACGAGATTATTATCGTCGACAACGGATCGGTTGAGGAAAGGACTTTCGCTTTTTTCCGCCGGGCTGAAGACGAGGGCACCGTCCGCGTGGTGGTCGACTCCGGTCCTTTCAACTACAGCCGCCTGAACAATCGCGCGGCGGCGGAGGCGCGCGGCGATATCCTTGTATTTCTGAACAACGACACCGAGATCGACGAGCCCGGATGGCTCACGGAAATGGTCAGTCACGCCGCCCGGAAAGAAGTCGGAGCGGTCGGCGCGCGGCTCTGGTATCCGGATGGGACCCTGCAGCACGGAGGAGTCATTCTTGGGCTTGGCGGCGTGGCCGGTCACGCTTTTCCGCATATTCCGCGGGGGCATCCGGGCTATTTCAATCGCGCCTGGCTTCAGCAAAATTGTTCAGCCGTGACGGGCGCTTGCATGGCCGTGCGCAAAGTGGTTTTCGAAGAACTGGGTGGGTTCGATGAGCAAAATCTCAGCGTTACGTTCAACGACATCGACTTTTGTCTGCGGCTGACCGAGCGCGGCTATTGGATTGTCTGGACGCCGTATGCCGATCTCATTCATCATGAATCCGCCTCGCGCGGCCACCAGCGGACGCCGGAAGAGCAGGCGCTTTTCCTCAAAGAAGCGGGCTATATCCAGCGGGTCTGGGCCACGCGCTTGATCCGCGATCCCTTTTATAATCCGAACCTTTCGCTGAACCTTCCCGAATTCGAGATTGCCTTTCCCCCTCGATGGCTGGACGGGCCGGCTGCATCCATGGCTTCGACGGCAGCGTAATCGAGTCCGGACAGCCTACTGTTGCTCCGACTTGGCTTTTGCGGAGCTATCCCTATCTTCTGGCTGTAGCGGAAGACGAAAATTATCTGCACGCTTGGAACGGCGAAAGAGAAGACCGAAACCTTGCGCCAATTGCTCCGTGAAGGCGCGGATATTTTTCGCCTGAATATGAGCCACGCGAAGCATCCCTGGGTGCGCGAGATCGTGCCGCGGATCAGGCAAATCGCCGCGGAAATTTCGCGGCCGGTGGCGATCCTGCTCGATACCCAGGGGCCTGCGATTCGCACCGGCGAGTTGACGTCGAAGTTGAAACTGAAGCCGGGCGACATCCTGGAGTTCACGGTCCGCGGCGCGAAGAGCGAGGAAAAATATTCCGTGGATGTGAACTACGCAGGATTGGTCGACGACATTTCCGTTGGAGACGTGATGCTCGTCGACAACGGCGTCATGCGCTTGCTGGTCTTGAAGAAAAAGAGGAACCGGATTCGCTGCAAGGTTCTCACCGAAGGCGTGCTCGGTTCGCGGCGCCATATCAATCTCCCGGGCGTGCGGGTAAATCTGCCGCCGTTAACTGAGAAAGATCTCGAAGACGTTGCGCTCGGTGTCGAGCTGAAGGTCGACTTCGTCGCGCTCAGCTTTGCCCGGAAAAAGAGCGATCTGCAGGAATTGAGACGGGTCCTGAAAAAGGCGAAGAGTCGCGCCCGAGTCATCGCCAAAATCGAGGATCAATCCGCTGTGCGTCACATCGGCCAAATGATCGACGCGGCGGACGTGGTCATGATCGCGCGCGGTGATCTCGGGATCGAATGCCCGATGGAAGAGTTGCCGATCATCCAGCGCAAGATCGTGAAGCGCTGCCTGCAGATCGGGAAGCCCGTTATCGTCGCGACCCATATGTTGGAATCGATGATTGAGAATCCGGTTCCGACCCGGGCCGAAATTACCGACGTAGCGAATGCGGTCTACGAGCAGGCCGACGCAATCATGTTGAGCGGCGAAACTTCAACCGGCCGGTATCCGGTGGAATGCGTGAAGGTGTTCGATCGCGTCGCGCGGCGGATCGAACGGAGTGGCGGCGCCGGTTACGGCAAGGATGCGATTCTCGAGGACGCGCGCCAGAAGACATGTGCCGCAGCCGTCGTCCTGGCCAACTCACTGGCGCGCGCGAACCTCGTTGTCTTCACCCATCATGGAACAATGGCCCGTTACGTTTCCAATCTCCGCCCGGAAAATGCGCCGATTTTTGCCTTTACGCCGAACGAGGAGGTTTTTCGCCAGATCGTCATTTCCTGGGGAGTTCATCCCATCATGCTCGAATTTGCAGATGATCCCCACGTCACCATCGAAACAGCGATCAAATACCTGCGTCAGAAAAGGCTGACTCACCCCGGCGACAATTTGGTTATCCTGAGCGATATGCTCGGCGGCCGGGACAAGGTCGATTCCGTGCAATTGCGGACCGTGGAGTAAGAGCCAAGGAGCGGCGGTTTACAAACCGCCGAAATCGACGGCGGTCTGGAGAGCGCCATTCCTTGAAAACAAAAAACGCGCGGAAGTTTCCTTCCGCGCGTTTCGAGATTTGTCCCGGCTTCGGTTACGCTTCGACCGGTAATTCCACGTCGACCGGCCGCTCTTTCTTGCTGAGGGCGCGGCGAAGCTTCGAGAGCGCGATATTCTGGAGCTGGCGAATCCGCTCGCGCGTGACGCCGAATTTCTTGCCGACTTCCTCGAGCGTCTTCGGCTTGCCGCCATCGAGCCCAAAGCGGGAGAAAATGATCTTGCGCTCGCGATCGTCGAGCACGTCGAGCAACCCACCGACCTCGTTGCGGAGATTCTTGTCACGGAGCAATTCGAACGGCGTCTGCGCCTCTTCGTCGCCCACGATCTCGCCGAACTCGGTCGAGTCGTCATCGCTGATCGGCGCGTCGAGGGAAGCGGGCCGGATCGAGAC
>JBAPMH010000633.1:0-10650 GCA_049278515.1 Chthoniobacterales bacterium | reverse complement strand
GATTACGGCCGCGAGTGTCCAGGCGGCAGCGGAGGCGTTGGCGCTCGTCGTGAAATCCGGCCTCCCGATGGAAAAATTCGGGGCCGCCATGCGAAACAACGGTAGCAATTCCGCGACCCTTGACATGAAGCTCCCCATGATGATGGAGGGCAACTTCGAGCCTCATTTTTCGGTGAAACACATGCTTAAGGATGTCGTTATCGCCACCCGTCTGGCTCGCGGATTTGGAATCGAGTTCGGCGCTACCGATGCTTCGCGCCACGGCTTAACGGAAGAAATGCGCCAGGGGCGGGGCGATGAGGATTACTCTTCGCTCTTTCGCCAGTATTTTCCGGCGGGAAGTCCGCCCGGCCAGCCTTCCAATGGGGAAGACGATCAGCCTCGCCTTGCCGGGCTCGATCAAGCGCAGGCTGCGGTTCCGGAGAAGATCGCGGAGGCAGTTGAGACGACTGCGGAAGTTCCGTCCGAGGCCAAGGCGATGGGTGAGGTGGTGCCGGCTCCGGCGGCGGTTGAAGCCTCAGCGGAGCCTGCTGTGAAGGAGGAAGCGGCTGGTCCCGTCCCGAGCGCGGCGGCCGCAAATGAAATCAAGAACGAGGGATCGTCGCCAGCTCCTGTTTCGCCGGAGCCAGCGCCGGCGGCAAAATCCGCTGCGGTCTCCGAACCCAAGGTCGCTGACGCACCCATTCTTTCTTTCCCAACGCCTTTGAAGGAAGGGGAAGAAACGGAGGAGCCGCGCGGATTGTGGGGAGGTTTTTGGCGGCGGCGGACGGACGATTGAGTTCGTCCGAAGCGTCTGCGATGACGCCACCTTTCTATTCCGGGGCCGGCATTTTTCTCGACTGCTCACGCCGCGCAAAATTGCGAATTTCGGGCACCGATGCGGTTCGTTTCCTGAACGGCCAGATCACCAACGATCTCCGGAAAGCCACCGCCAATTCCGCCATCCAAGCGTCCGTGCTGAATGCGAAGGGCAAGTTGAACGGTCATGTCTACATCTCGGGGGAGGACCATTCGTTTTTTCTGGACGCTGATTCCGAGCTCCGCGAAGAGCTTCCTGCTCGACTCGAACGATATGTTATTGCCGATGACGTCGAGCTCGAAGACGTGACCGATCGATTCGCGATTTTTCACGTTAGCGGCGAAGCGCCTGTTGTCGCTTTGCAGCCCGCAAGAGCCGTTCTCGCAACTCGATTTGGCTGGGTGGGCCGCGACCTTTGGTTCGAGAAGGACCAGGCGGAGAGAATCCATGGTGATCTGGCGGAGAGCCTTCCGTTTTGTGACGACGGCTGTGCCGAAGCTCTTCGAATCGAACAGGGGATTCCGCGCTGGGGGAGGGAATTGACGAACGAAATCATCCCTGTGGAGGCAAATCTGGAGGCGACCTCAATCGATTACTCCAAGGGTTGCTACATCGGGCAGGAAGTAATTTCCCGCATGAAAATGTCGGGTCAGACCAATAAGCGGCTGTGCGGTTTGGTCTCCGTTTCGGGAGAGCCCCTCGGCCCGGATATGCGTCTGAGGGCCGGGGCTGGCGAGCGCAAAGAGGCCGGCTGGATTACGAGTGCCATCCGTAGCTCCCGATTACAAAAGGAAATCGCGCTGGGTTATGTGAAGCGCGGTTTCTATTCAGAGGGCAACCGGCTTTATGCCGCCAAGGCCGGCGAATCGGATGGAAATGCGGAACTGATGGTCGAGGTTGTCCCGCTCCCGTTTGTCTAACTCATGGCAGCAATTGTTTTAAGAAATGTCTCGGTCGCTCCCTCCAGCGAGCTCAATTTCGAGATTCGCGACCGCGAATTTGTGGTTCTGACTGGACCGCCCGGCTCTGGAATATCCCGGATTCTGCGGATCGTGGCCGGTCTCGAATCATCGCCAGGGGAAACTCTTCTGGACGATCGTGCCATCAACGATGTGTCGCCGAAAGACCGTGACGTTGCGCTTGTCTCCGGAGACTACGCGCCCTACCCGCGGATGTCGGTCTTCGAGAACCTGGCCCTTGGGTTGCGGCGCAGAAAGTTCCCACCGGCAGAAATCAAGAAGCGCGTGCAGAGCGTGGCGGAAATAATGACGTTGCGCGAACTCCTCGATCGCGAGGGCCAGTCGTTGGATCCAGAAGAGCGGCAGCGCGTCGCTTTGGCGCGGGCCATGGCGCTTCAACCGAAAACGTTTCTCTTCAACGAGCCGAACTCCACTCTCCCGCCCGAGGCGCGCTTTCGCGGACGAGCTGAAATCAAAAGGCTTTATCAGCGTTTACCGGCAACGATCGTTTACGCCACCCACGACCCGATTGAAGCAATGGCAATGGGGGTTCGGATTGTGATTATTGATCGGGGGATTGTGCAACAGGACGGGAGCGCTGAGTCGATTTACGAGGAGCCGGCGAATCTGTTTGTCGCGGGATTCGCCGGAAATCCGCCGATGAATCTGGTCCAGGGCACAGTCAAGCAGGATCGCGATTCGCTTCTCTTTTCGGAAGCGGGCGATGGCACGATCGAACTTCGCCTGCCCAATTCTCGATTTGGCGGAGTTCGAGACTTGGCAGGCAAGCCTGTCGTTCTTGGGATACGGCCGGAAGACATCGAGATCTGTCCGCAATCGGCTGGGGCCGAACCGATTGAGCGTTCGTTTGCCCGCTTCCGGGCGTTAGTGGATCAACTGGAATTGGGCGGACCGGAAACCCTCCTCCATCTTCAGACGGGGGCTCACGGTTTGATCTGCCGGACTCGGGCGGGCGCTGGTCACCGCGAAGGCGGATTTCGAGCCGAATTTGAGGTTAACATGGGAAAGACGCACCTTTTTGACGCAGAAACCGGACGCCGGATTACGCAGGAACCGTAATTTCCTTTACCCCTGAAACTTGCAAAAAGTTTTTGTTGCCTTTCCAAGGCCGCTACGGGTAATCTCGGCTGGTCTTTACCTAGCGAGGAGCCCCAGTGAACCAACAATTACTTTCCGAAATCGGCCGCACTCAGCGGCTGGAAATTCTTAATACGCTCAAGCGCACCAAAGGGCTTTCCGTCAACGAGCTCGTTGGACGCATGAAGATGAGTTACATGGGTATCAAGCAGCATTGCCTCACTCTCGAGCGCGATGGATACCTCGACACCTGGCGACGTCCGCAAAAAATGGGGCGCCCGGAGATGGTTTATCGGCTGACCCGCCGGACCCACGATTTGTTCCCCTGCGACAGTAATGATTTTACGCTGGAGCTGCTGAAATCGATCAAGGAGGTTTACGGCCCGAATGGGCCGGAAAAGATGCTCTTTAGCGTCTTCGAGCGCAAGACGGCAGCGATCAAGGCGAAGGTCAAAGGAGAGAATGTCCTGGAGCGCGCGAAGTGGCTTGCGACCCAACGGGAAAAAGAAGGGTACATGTCGCAATACGTTGCCGACGAAAAGGAAGGCGGCCCTCAGATCCTGGAGTGCCATTCTCCAATCCTAAACCTGCTCGATCAATATCCGATCATCGGTCGTCTTGAGCACGACCTTTTCGAGGCCGTCCTGGGGACGGAAGTGCGTCGCGAAGAAACCCGCACCTCGGGGTTGTACGAGTGCGCGTTTTATTTTTCGGTTTGATTTAGTTTCTTCCTTCACCCCCGGAGAATTTCTCTTTCGTATCAGGGGAATTTCGGTTGATTGATGGCCCCATGCTACGGGCTTTTCCGACCGCCGTTATTGAGAATCTGCAACCGCTCGTGGATGGCGGCCGCTACATGGTCAAACGCGTGGTGGGCGACGACCTGGAGGTGGAAGCGGATGTTTTTCAGGACGGACACGACGTAGTTGCCGCGGCCTTGAAATGGCGTCAGCTCGGTGAGACGCAATGGCACGAAACGCCAATGGTGCACGTCGACAATGACCGTTGGCGGGGAGTTTGCACTCTCTACAAAAACGCGATCTACGAATACACGGTCGAGGCCTGGACCGACACCTTCCGCGGCTGGCAACACGAGTTTTCCACCAAGTTCGAAGCTGGCTTGGAGAATCTGTCGAGCGAGACATTAGAAGGGGCGGCGTTGCTGGATGGGGCGGCGGAGCGCGCCGTGGATTCCGCGGATGCAGCCCGGCTCCGCGAACTCAGCGAAGCGATCCGCGCCGGCCAGCCGGCCGACGTCAACGCAATCGCTCATTCCGGCGAACTCGAAGTTCTAATGGCAACCTATCCTGACCGGGCCAGCGCCACTCAGTACGCCCCCGCGCCGCGGGTCGTGGTGGATCGCAAGGAAGCCAGAACTGCCGCGTGGTATGAGTTTTTTCCGCGCTCGGCAGAAGGGCGTGCCGATCGGGGCTCCACTTTTCGCGACTCTCTTCCCCGGATTGACGATGCCAAGGCGATGGGGTTTGACGTGATTTACTTTCCGCCGATCCATCCGATTGGCCAAACCAACCGCAAGGGCCGTAATAATTCCATCACTTGTGAACCCGGAGAACCCGGCGTCCCCTACGCGATCGGCAGCGAGTGGGGGGGCCACAAGGCGATCGAACCGGCTCTCGGGACCCTGGAGGATTTCGCCTGGCTGGAGAATGAAATCCGCAGCCGCGGAATGGAGATCGCCCTCGATTTCGCGATCAACTGCTCGCCCGATCATCCCTACGTGAGGGAACACCCGGAGTGGTTTTACAAGCGGCCCGACGGAACAATCAAGTATGCGGAAAATCCTCCGAAAAAATATCAGGACATTTATCCGCTGAATTTTCGCTGCCAAAACTGGCGCGCGCTCTGGGAAGAGATGAAGAGCGTTATTCTCTTCTGGGCGGAACGCGGGGTGCGGATCTTTCGGGTGGATAATCCCCATACGAAGCCGGTCGCATTCTGGGAATTTCTCATTGCCGGCGTCCGCGCGCAGTATCCGGACACGATCTTTCTGTCCGAGGCTTTCACGCGGCCCAAGATGATGAAGGCGCTGGCCAAGGCCGGTTTTACCCAGAGCTACACCTACTTCACGTGGCGAACCACCAAAGCGGAGCTAACCGAATACTTCACAGAACTCACCCAGACTGGGATGCGGGAATATTTTCGCGGCAATCTGTGGCCGAACACGCCTGATATTCTGCCGCTTCACTTGCAGGAGGGTGGCCGGCCGATATTCCTCATTCGCTCGGTCCTGGCCGCGACGTTGTCGAGTGTCTACGGGATCTATAGCGGTTTCGAGCTGTGCGAGAATGCGGCCTTGCCGGGACGCGAGGAGTACCTCGACTCGGAAAAATACCAGTGGAAAGACCGTGATTGGAACGCTCCTGGTAACATCAAGAATTGGATCGCCCGCCTGAACCGCGTCCGGAAAGAGAATCGTGCCCTGCAACTCTACGATAACCTCCGGTTCTACCGCGCCGAGAACGACGCCATCCTCTGCTACGCAAAGATGACCGCCGCGCGCGATAACATCATTCTTGTCGTGGTGAATCTCGATCCCACGCAGTCGCAGCACTCCTATGTTTACATTCCGCCCGGTGATTTTGGGCCGATGGATGCCGATGTTTACCAGGTGCACGATCTTCTCACGGACGCCCGTTATCTTTGGCGGGGCGAGCGAAATTACGTTGAGCTCCATCCGCAGCAGCCGGCCCACATTTTCCGGGTGCGCCGGTGGCTTGCCGGGGAGAAGTTTGTTTGAACAAGAACGCGGCGGGCGCCGTCTCTCCTCTGAGCCCGATTTGCATGTCTTAACCTCGCCGCCTATCGTAGCAGCACTTTCGGAATGAATAATCTCTTCGCGCTGTTCGCGGGCGCACTGCCTTTCCTGGCGCAGACTCCGGCCCCTTTGGCCCCTGATTTGCCGCGCACCAAGTCCATTCTGGACACCCTCATTGCCGCGGGACCGGTCATCATCCCGCTGTTTGTCCTCTCGATCATCTTTGTAATGCTGGTCGTGGTTTATCTGCTGACCATCCGCCGCGGCTCCGTGGTCTCGAGCGGCTTTATGGCCACGGCGGATGCCCTGCTCCGAAAGCGCGATTACCTCGGCTTGCTCGCGGTTTCTAATCGCCACGGAGAAGCGATTGCACGGGTTGTCCAAAAGATGCTCGATTTCACTACTAAGAATCCGAGCGCGGATTTCGCCCAGGTCCGGGAAATCGCTGAAACAGAAGGCACTCGCGTTGCCTCGAGCTTAAACAATCGAGTCATTTATTTGGCGGACATCGGCATGATCGCGCCGATGCTCGGATTGCTCGGAACGGTCTTCGGCATCATCAAGTCGTTCGGCGCGCTCGGCTCCGATCTGGGCACCGCCCGCTATGCGTTACTTTCGAGCGGCGTGAGTCAGGCGCTGATCAATACCGCAGCCGGCCTGGCCATCGGTATCCCCGCGATGATTTTCTACGCCTATTTCCGGGGACGGGTGCAAAGGATCATTTCCGACCTGGAATCGGCCGTTACCCATATCCTGGCCCTGCTTTCTCTGCAGTATAACAAGCGGACCCCTGAGCGTACTCCGGTCCTGCTCGAAGATGAATTTTGAGGACGGCGCGAATTGTAGGGCGTTTCTGTGAAACGCCACCGCGATTGGCGTCTGACACAGACGCCCTACAAAAATGAACCTTCGGAAACACGCCACTCCGCAGCATCCCGGAATTCAGCTCGCGCCGCTCGTCGATGTGCTTCTGCTGCTGTTGATCTTTTTTCTCATGACCTGGAATGCGGCCCGGAACGAGAATGAGCTCGACGTCAAGATTCCCAAGGCCTCTTCCGCGAAGGAAAAATCGACGCCAATCGGCGACGTCGTTGTCAATGTGAAAGCGGACGGGAACGTGGTCGTGAATCGGCGCACGCTTACCGGGGCCGAACTCGGCGACATGCTCAGAAATCTGGTGCAACTTTATCCCGATCAGGCGGTCGTTATTCGAGGAGATGAGACCGGCGCCTATAAGAACGTGGTGGGCGTTCTCAACATTTGCAGCGAAGCCGGCGTGACCAACGTTGCTTTCGCCACGGCAAAATGACGATCCGGCGAGGCGCCGTTGCCCTGGGACTGGTGACGCTGATTTGTTCGGCGGCCTCGATCGCGTTTGCGCAGCAGCGGACTCCGGAAGTGCGCCGCGCCCAGCCCGTGCAGGAGCCGCCCGCGCCCAAGGCAATCCCGCTCGAGACGCCGGCGTCATCGCCACCGATCAAGCCTCGTCGCAGTCCGCCAGAACCGAGCGTCGCTCCCAAGTCATCCGATACCGAAGCCAATCCTCCTTCGAGCGAACCGATGTCCGAGACCGACGCCTCGGACCGGCGGCAGCTCGAGTACGCCAACGGTCTTTTTTCCAGAAAACTCTACGACCTCGCCGCGCCGGAATACGAAAAGTACCTCGGCCAATTTCCCGGCGCTCCGGGGCGGGCCAGCGCCTACTTCTACCTGGCGGAATGTTATCGCGCCCTGAACCGGAGCAGCGCGGCCCGGACCAGTTTCCAAAGCGTCCTGGATAATTATGGCGACAGTGAGTTTGCCGGCCCGGCTTCGTATGGAGTCGCGGAAATCCTTTTCAACCAAAAAGATTTTTCGGGAGCGCTTTCGCATTTCCATCGGGCGGCGGCCAGATCGAAGGAAGCCGGGCTGGCTTTGTCCGCTCGCTATTTTGAGGCGCGCTGTCTTGAAAACGTCGACCGGAAAGACGAAGCGCAGAACCTTTATCAGCAGGTCGCCGAAGCGAAGAATCCGAATCCCTATCGAGATGACGCCCGTCTCGCCGCGGGCAACATCGCGCTGGCCCGCGGACGGAAAGCGGATGCGTTCAGAAATTACGAAGCGCTCGCGAACGAAACACAAAAGCCGGCGTTGAAGGCTGAAGCGACCGTAAGGGCTGGAATGGTGGCAGTAGATCTTCAGCAAACGGAGAAGGGCAAGACCGACAAAACGATGGCCGAGAAGGCGCTCAGTTTGTTGCAGAAAGGGCGGTCTCTACCGGAAGCGGGTAAGTGGCGCGCCATTGCGGAAGTGGGGCTCTTGCGCCTGCAATACCAGTCCGGCCAGTACGACAAAGTGCTGGCTGAATACAAACGCGGCCAGAACGAAATCCCCGAAGAAGTGAGAGCGGAAATGATGATCATCGTGGGGAACAGCCACCGCCAGCTCGGGCACGCCAAGGAGGCGGATGAGATTTATCGCCAGATTATCGCGAAATACCCGGACAAAGAGGAGGCGAAGGACGCGCAGTACCAGCGCTTGATCAATTTCTACAACGCCAATGCGGCATCACTCCTCACCGAAATCGACGACTATCTCAACTCGAACCCGGCGCCGGAGCGAGCCGACCAGGCAAAGCTGCTGAAGGCCGAATATTTTTACAAGGAACAGAAGTTTGCGGACGCCGCTCCGCTTTACACCGAGCTGCGCGATTCCCACCTCTCGCCGAAGTTGCGGGCGGAAGCGGCCTACAAACTCGGCTGGTGTTTCGTCCAGTTGAAGGACGGGCCGCAGGTCATCGAAGCATTCGACTATTTCGTGAGCAATTTCTCGGACAGCCCGCAAATGCCTTCCGTCCTGACCCAGCGCGCGCTGGCCCATCAGGCGAATAAGAATTACGACGCGGCGATCGGAGACTTGAACACTCTCCTCACCAGATATCCCGCCGCGCGCGAGCGCGAAGCGGCTCTCCAGCAAAAGGCCCTTATCCTCGGGCAGCAGGAGAATGCGAAAGGAATGTCGGACGCCTTTCGCCAACTGCTGAAGGAATTCCCAAAAAGCTCGGTCGCGGCGCAGGCCAATTACTACATCGGGAAAGCGGCCTTTGAAGCCAAGGACTACAAAGGATCGCTGGCGCCTCTCGACGCTGCCCGGCAGCTGAACAAGGAGCAATATTACAATCTGGCCTCGCTTCGAATCGTCTCCGCTTTTTTTTATCTGAAAGATCGCGCGGCCTTGACGAAGGAAGTGGATGGGTTTCTTGCCGGCAATCCCAACGCCCGCATCCCGGCGGAAATTCTCGAATGGCTGGGACTTGAGTACTACAACGAAAAGAATTATGCGGCGGCGGAAAAATATCTCAGCCTCCTCGGCCAGAGCGAGACTCTCGGAAATGTGAAACCGGATTTCTGGTTCTATCTGGCGGATGCGGAAACGAAGCTAAAAAATATCGCCCAGGCGGAATCTGCCTACGAAAAATATCTCCAGGTAGCGACCGATCCCGCGGCCAAGGCGAAGACCCTCCTGGCCCTGGGCGCCACGAAAATCTCGGCGCACAAGCCGGAGGAAGCCCAAAAGATCGCCGAGGAGATCATGCGATTGCAGCCGGAAGGACGAGTGAATGCGGAAGCGCGTTTGCTGGCCGGCGACGTGCAGCTTGAGCGCCAGAATTTTGACGAAGCGGGCAAGGCTTTTATGGGAGTGGCGCTGCTCTATGACGATCCGGCGATCACGCCGCGCGCTTTGCAAAAGGCTGCGCTCGCTTATCAGAAAGCCGGGAAAAAAGAGGAAGCCGATCGGGTGGCGAAACAGTTGCGCGAAAAGTATCCTGATTTTGCCGGCGGTTAGGCCAGTCCGTCCGCTTCGATTGCCAGCACTTCAATCGGAAGTCCGGAAAGAAATTGGCTCTCGTCTCCGATTTGCAAAACCGGTTTCGCCAGGTGGGCCGCCAGAAAACTTGCATCCGGCGTCGGCGCGATCCCCGCTTGGGCGACGATTTCAGCATCCGCCAGCTGCTCGATTACTCGCGTAACGTTTCGGAGCAGATTTTTATTAGCGGTGAATTGGACGGTGGCAATTCCTGCCGCAGTGGCTTCGACATAGGGCGCGAGCGTTCCCGCCAGGTGAAGCAAAATTTCCTGGACCACCTTTTCCTGCGAATACCGCCGGGTTCTCACCTGAAGTTGAAGACAGCGAGCTAAACCCTGGCTCGGCGTCATGCCATAATGGACGCCGGTTTGTTCCGCCGCGGCGTTAAGTTGAATAATCGCGGCTTTTCTTTCCTGATCGTCAATTAAAGCGACAGGTTTGCCGCGCAATTCCGATTGGTGGCGCAACGCGGCTTGCAGGTAAAAATCCGGAACGTAAATCGTCGTAAACATCAGCCCGTCCTTGCCATTACCTGTTTTCCGCCCTGGGCCCGTTTCACCAGAATTTGGAGACGCGCCGGCAGACACCCCTGTTCCAGATCGGCGAGCCGCCAGGCGTTAGGGAGAGAAAGCTTTAATTGCGCGCTGCTGATGAGGCTCGTGCGGGTAAGGACGAGAAAAGCCGCCGGCACGGCTTCCACCAGGCGTTGCAACCGATACCAGCTCGTTTGCGGGATCTTCCGCAGATCGTCGGAAGCATTCAGGACCAGATCGAGAACCACGAGGGGGAAATTGCCGTCCCGCAGAAGTAAATCGGCGGCCTGGACGGCTTCGAATGCTTTTCTGCACCGGACCCAAAGCAGATGACCCAAACGGGCGTTACCAAGAGGTTGGGGATCGAAGGAATCTTTTCCGTCCACCAAGGCGAGAAAATACCCGGTGCGTTGGGCGTTTTGCAAAAGCGCGTAAAGCAAAAGCGCGCTTCCCCCGCTTAGATTGGGACTGCTCAGCTCCGTAATGGCGTTTTTCGGTAATCCGCCTCCGGTGATCTCGTCGATGCCGGGGAGTCCGGTAGTTAAGCAATCCGTCGCCGGAGTAAAGGTTTGCGGAAAACGTTCCGCAAGGAGATGGCGGAGGTCTAAAATCTTACTGCTCGCGGCCATGCCTCGAAGC
>JBAPMH010000632.1:0-8696 GCA_049278515.1 Chthoniobacterales bacterium | reverse complement strand
ATCGGGTAACGGTTATTCTGCGGTTCGTCCACCAGCTCGAGGCCAGGCGCTTTGGCGAGAACTTCGTGCGCTTCTTCGACGGAAACGGGACGCTCAAACTCCGCACTGACTGCCACTGAGTGAGCCCGATAAACCGGCACGCGCACACAGGTGACCGACGCGCGGAATTCCGGCAGGTGCATGATCCGCCGGCCTTCCTCCTGCATTTTCATCTCTTCTTTGGTGTAGCCGCTAGGTAGAAAGCGATCGACGTGCGGCAAAACATTGAAAGCGATTGGATGCGGATAAATTTCAGCCTGAGGCGGGCGTTCTCCGGCATGCGCCTCCACTTGAGATCTCAATTCCTTGATCGCGCGAGCCCCGCTGCCGGATACGGCCTGATAACTGGAGGCAAAAACACGCTGGACGCCAAATGCCCGGTGAAGCGGATAAAGCGCCATGAGCGCGACTGCCGTGGTGCAGTTGGGATTTGCAATCAGGCCGCTGTGCTTCCGAACATCGCTGCCGTTGATCTCCGGAATTACCAACGGCACATCGGGTTCCATCCGGAAAACGGACGAATTGTCGATTACCACAGCGCCGGCCGCCCGGGCGAGGGGCGCGTGTTGCCGGGAGATGTCCCCGCCCGCGCTGAAAAATGCCAGATCGATCCCTTGAAATGAAGCCGCCGAAAGCACTTGGGTGATTATCTCTTTTCCTTGAAAAGAAATAGTCGTTCCGGCGGAGCGCTCGGAACACAAGGGCAACACGTCCTTTACCGGAAACCCGCGTCGCTCAAGAACCCGCAACAATTCGAAGCCGACGGCTCCCGTCGCACCCACGACCGCGATGTGATAGGATTTCCTGGCGTTGGCCACAACGCATCCTACCGCCGTTTCGAATGAAAAAAAGTGTCCAGCCCAAGATCCACATTTCGGTGCCCGCGCAGCGGCTCACCTTGAAATCAGGCCGCCAAAAACTGGCCACCTATCCCGTTTCCACTTCCAAGTTTGGCCTGGGATCCGAGGAGGGCAGCATGAAAACGCCGACAGGCAGATTTCGGATCGCGGAAAAAATCGGAGCGGAGATGCCCCCGGGAACGGTGTTTATGAGCCGCCGGCCCGTAAAGACGACCAGGAAATTGTTGGCGGCAGAGGACTTGATTATGACCCGCATCCTCTGGCTCGACGGGCTCGATCCCGGCAACGCAAACACGCACGAGCGTTTCATTTATATCCATGGGACCAACCACGAGGAACAAATCGGCCAACCGGCCAGCCACGGCTGCATTCGAATGCGGAGTGCGGATTTGGTGGAGCTGTTCGATCACGTGGAGATCGGGACTCCTGTAGTGATCCGGGCGTAAAAAGGGGGCCGGCCCGGGCCGGAAAAAAGTCGAGAAAAGCGTTGCGTCAGGGGTCTTAACTGCCTAAATGACGGCAGCAACTTGCTCGGAAAGGAGGCGAAATATTAAGTGAAAATTTTCAAAGCAATCATTATCGTGGCCATCGCGGCCGGCGCGTTGAGCTTGGGGGCTTGCTCTCAACACAAGGAAGCAGCCACCACCACGACCTCGACCTACTCGAAATAACCGTCAGTTGTCCGTCTGCGGATAGCTTTAACCAAAAGGCCAGGTCGTTTTGCGGCCTGGCCTTTTTTCTCTTTATTCCTGGCATTGCCGCTGTCAGTCCAGCTGCCGCCGCTGGCGGCGGAATCGGGCGCGACTTGCTTTTGCCCGCCGCTGGGGATGGCAGCAACACCTTTCTTTTCTCGAACTACTCCATAAGATGCGAGCCATGCAGTTGACCGGCCGTCCCCTGTCGCTTTCGGAGATTGCACAGGTAGCTCTTGGCAACGTGACGATCGAGGTGGCCGGCTCCGCGCACGCCGCCATCAACGACTCGCGGAAGGTAATCGAGGGTATCGTCGCGCGGGGTGGGGTGGTTTATGGCGTCAGCACGGGCTTTGGCAAGTTGTCAGACGTGCATGTCGCGGCGGGAGAGCTGCGGCAACTGCAATTGAACCTTGTCCGGAGCCACGCCTGCGGCATCGGTAATCCACTCTCGATTCCAGAAGTGCGGGCGATGACTCTGCTCCGCGCGAACGTCCTCGTGCTCGGTTTGAGCGGCATCCGCCTGGAAGTGATCGAGCTGCTCTGCGAGCTCCTGAATCGTGGGGTCACTCCGGTAATCCCGGAAAAGGGGTCGGTGGGGGCGAGCGGAGACCTGGCGCCGCTGGCGCATCTTTCCCTTACGCTCATCGGCGAAGGGGAAGCATTTTATGAAGAAGAGCGCCTGCCGAGTGGCGATGCGCTTAAGAAAGCCGGGCTTCGTCCGGTGGTCCTGGAAGCAAAGGAAGGGCTTGCGCTTTTGAATGGCACCCAGGCGATGCATGCCGTTGGGGGCCTGGCATTATTCCGCGCCCAGCGGCTGGCGCGGGTCGCGGACATTGCCGGGGCGATGAGCCTCGAGGCGTTGAAGGGAACTCCTACCGCGTTCGATTCCAGGATTCACGATGCCCGGCCTCATCCGGGCCAGCAGGCCGTGGCGGAGCACCTGCGTCATCTTCTCAGGGACAGCGAAATCCGGCAGTCCCATCTCGCGAACGATCCGCGGGTCCAGGACGCCTACAGCCTGCGGTGCATGCCGCAGGTGCATGGGGCCGTGCGTGGAGCTTTGGCGCACGCTGAAGACGTTCTGGAGATCGAATCGGCTTCGGCCACCGACAACCCATTGGTATTTGCGGAAACCGGCGACGTTCTTTCCGGCGGTAATTTTCACGGCGCGCCTCTGGCCCTCGCCCTCGATTATGCGGCGATTGCGGTGACCGATCTCATGAGCATTAGCGAACGCCGGACCGACCGCTTGGTGAATCCCGATTCGAGCGAAGGTCTCCCGCCGTTTCTTACCTCCCACGCGGGGACCCATTCCGGGTTCATGATTTTGCATGTGGCGGCCGTCGCTTTGCTCAGTGAAGCGAAAGTCCTGGCGCATCCGGCCAGCGTGGACAATCTGCCGACCTCCGGTGGAAAAGAGGATCATGTCTCGATGGGAATGACCGCCGCGCTGAAGCTGCGCACCATCGTCGAGAATGCCGAGCACCTGATCGCGATCGAGCTTCTCGCCGCGGCCGAGGGTCTGGAGTTTCGGCGCCCTCTCAAAGGCGGCACCGGCGTCGAGCGGGCCTATCGACAAGTGCGATCTCTTTCCGAAGCGGTGGACGCCGACCGATCGATGTCGTCGGACATTGCCCGGGTCGCGCGCGCCATCCGCGAGGGAGTTTTCGAGAGCGAGACGGAGAAATTATGAGCAGTCCACGACCTATTCGCGCTCCGCGCGGGACCGAGCTGAGTTGCAAAGGCTGGCACCAGGAAGCGGCGCTGCGAATGCTCATGAATAACCTCGATCCGGAGGTCGCGGAGAATCCGGACCGGCTCATTGTCTATGGCGGGACTGGCCGGGCGGCGCGGAGTTGGGAAGCGTTCGATGCGATCGTGCGCGCGCTTCGGGAATTGGAGAACGATGAGACGCTGCTGATCCAATCCGGCAAACCAGTAGGCGTCTTCAGGACGCACGAGGAGGCGCCCCGCGTTTTGATCGCAAATTCAAATCTCGTCGGGCATTGGTCGAACTACGCGGAATTCAACCGCCTCGAGCGGATGGGACTCACCATGTATGGCCAGATGACGGCCGGCTCCTGGATCTACATTGGCAGCCAGGGAATCGTGCAGGGGACGTTTGAAACGTTTGGCGAAGCGGGTCGCAAACATTTCGGCGGCACCTTGGAAGGAAAATTTGTGGTTACCGGGGGTCTTGGCGGGATGGGCGGGGCCCAGCCCCTGGCCGCGACGATGAATGGCGCGCGTTTCCTCGGCGTGGACGTTGATTCGACCCGGATTGAGAAGCGATTACAGAGCGGGTATTGCGATAAGATCGCGACTTCGCTCGATCAGGCGCTGGAGTTGCTCGATGGGGCGCGCGAAAAACGAGAGGCGCTTTCGGTCGGTCTGGTGGGGAACTGCGCGGACGTGTTGCCGCAGCTGGTCAAACGAGGAGTTGTGCCCGATGTGCTGACCGACCAGACGAGTGCGCATGACGCCCTCAATGGCTATGTCCCCAACGGGATGTCGCTGGCCGAGGCGCTGGAGTTGCGCTCGAGCGATCCCGAAAGATACATCGAGCAATCAATGCGCTCGATGGCGGTCCACGTGGAGGCAATGCTTGCTCTGCAAAAAATGGGGGCGATCACTTTCGATTACGGGAATAACATCCGGACACAGGCGAAAAAAGCCGGAGTGGAAAACGCGTTCGATATTCCCGGCTTTGTCCCCGAGTACATCCGGCCTCTGTTTTGCGAAGGAAAAGGACCGTTTCGCTGGGTCGCGTTGAGCGGGGATCCTGCCGACATCGCGCAGACCGACCGCCTGGCCCTTGAACTTTTCCCGGAGGACAAGACCCTCGCGCGCTGGATCAAACTCGCCAAGGAGCGAATCCATTTCCAGGGTTTGCCGGCCCGGATTTGCTGGCTGGGATTTGGCGCCCGCGCCGAATTTGGCCTCGCCATGAACGAACTGGTAAGGCGCGGCGAGATCAAGGCGCCTATCGTCATCGGTCGCGATCACCTCGATACCGGATCGGTCGCTTCCCCTTACCGCGAAACCGAAGGAATGATCGATGGAAGCGACGCGATTGCGGATTGGGCGTTGCTCAATGCGCTGGTGAACACTGCGGCCGGAGCCTCCTGGATTTCGATTCACAACGGCGGCGGAGTGGGCATCGGATATTCCCAGCATGCCGGCATGGTGGTCGTGGCGGACGGAACGGAAAGCGCGAAACGAAGGCTGGAGCGCGTTTTGACCAGCGATCCCGGCATGGGCGTCCTGCGCCACGCCGATGCGGGCTACCGGCGCGCGATCGATTTTGCCGGGGACCACAGTATCCGAATTCCCATGGAACCGCGGGCCCGGGATTAATTGCGTAACGCCATGAAAAAAATCATCGAGTGCGTCCCGAATTTTTCCGAGGGCCGCGATTTGGAAATCATTCGGCAGATCACTGACGCAATCGCATCGGTCGAGGGGATTTCGCTGCTTAATGTCGATCCTGGCGCCAGCACCAACCGGACAGTCGTCACTTTCGCCGGCAGTCCCGAAGCCGCGGTGGAAGCAGCGTTCCGCGGGATCCAAAAAGCGGCCGTTCTAATCGACATGCGAAAACAGAAGGGCGCTCACCCTCGCATGGGTGCCACCGATGTTTGCCCATTTATTCCGGTAAGTAATGTGAGCTGGGAGGAGGCGATTGCCTGCGCGAAGAATTTGGGGGAACGCGTCGGCGCTGAGCTGAAGATTCCAGTTTATCTTTACGAAAAGGCGGCGAGCGATCCCTCCCGTTCCAATCTCTCGATCATCCGGGCGGGAGAGTACGAAGGTTTTTTCGAGAAGATAAAGGAACCCGCCTGGAAGCCGGATTTCGGCCCCGCGGTTTTCAACGAGAAGTCCGGCGCAACGGTAATTGGGGCCCGGGAGTTTCTCGTTGCCTACAATGCAAACCTGAACACGCGGGCTGTGCGCCGGGCCAATTCCGTCGCTTTTGACGTGCGCGAAAATGGCCGGGTGAAGACAGAGGATGGCACGCCCTCCGGGAAGCCTGTACTCAATGCGAACGGGGAACCGGTCCGCATTCCCGGAATGTTAAAGCACGTAAAGGCAATTGGCTGGTACGTGGAGGAGTATGGCATGGCGCAGGTTTCGATGAACCTGACCAATCTGGAGGAGACGCCACTCCACGCCGCGTTCGATGCCTGCAGTGAATCGGCCAGCAAACGGGGCCTGCGCGTCACCGGTTCGGAAGTCGTGGGGATGCTTCCAAAGAAATGCCTGGTGGATGCTGGACGATATTTTCTGCGCAAACAGAAGTGGTCGGAGGGCGCGTCGGAGGAAGAACTTATCGATGTCGCGATTCGCTCGATGGGATTAAGTGAGTTGAAACGATTCGATCCCAAAGAGAAGATCATCGAACTCAAGATGGAATCGGCTGCTCAGAAATCGCTGGTGAAGATGGATCTCCGGCAGTTTTGCAATGAGACCCTGAGCGATTCGCCGGCACCCGGCGGCGGTTCCGTCGCCGCATTGATGGGTGCGCTGGGTGTCTCGCTCGGCGGAATGGTTGCGAACCTTTCCGCCGGCAAACGTGGCTGGGACGACAAGCTCAGCTATTTCAGCGATTGGGCCGTGAAAGCGCAGCAACTCAAGGATGAGTTGCTCTTCCTGGTGGATGAAGACACCGCCGCGTTTAACAAAGTGATGGACGCCTTCGCCTTGCCCAAGGAGTCGCCGGAAGAGAAAGCAGCGCGCTCAGCCGCAATCCAGGCCGCCAACAAATACGCGGCCGAGATCCCGCTGCGAGTGATGGAGACGGCAGCCAAAGCCTATCAACTTCTGGGCGAAATGGCCGAGAAGGGCAACCCCGCCTCAATCTCAGACGTCGGGGTAGGTCTTCTCGCCCTGCGCGCCTGTATCGAGGGCGCGGGCATGAACGTCCGGATTAATCTCAACGGCCTGAAGGATGAGAAGTTGAAATCATCTCTTCAGGAAAAAGTTCAGAAAATCACCGCCGATTCCGAATCCGAGTTTCGGAAAATGAGTCAGATCGTTGAAAGCAAGATTGGCTAGGAGTTTTGACTCATTGTTTACCCCCATGGCGGAGCGCGCCGAGTTCACTCATTGAACTGAGATTGTGAAATACGAACTGAGCGATCACGCACGGATCCGAATGCGCGAGCGAAAAATTGAACCGACCTGGCTGGAACAAGCCATCGTAAGACCCGACCGGAGCGAACCGGACGAAGACGATCCGGCGATGGAGCATCGACTGGCAGCGATTGCCGAACAAGGTTACCGTGTTCTCCGCGTGGTGTGTGACCCGCGCGTCACGCCGTTGAAGATTGTGACTATCCATTTTGACCGGAGCATGAAGGGAAAGTTATGAAACTTACTGTTGATCCGGAAGCTGATGCCCTTTATCTGCGCCTTAACGACGCGCAGATTCTGGATTCCGAGCAGGTTGCTTCTGGCGTAGTGCTGGATTACGACGCGCACGACAACATAGTCGGAGTGGAATTGCTGCATCTGTCCAGACGCGGCAATCCCGTCGACATCGACAAATTGGTTTTTGAAACTCTTCGGGCAAATCGGCCCGAAGAAATGGTCGTGCGCGAAACGCCGTCTCCTTCTGGAAAAGAAACTTCTTGATCGAATGTGCTCGGCGCGGCTCTTCGATTAAACGGAGCCAGGCTGACAGGCCGAAAGGTGAAGAGTCGACATCAGCTCTGCAGGGAAAGTTCAGTGAATCCGCGCCGAATCCGAAGCCGAGTTTGGGAAGGTCATCTAGATCGTTGAAAGCAAGATGGGATGAGGAGATCTGACGCGCATTCTCCGTTAGCGGGGGAGGCGGCAGGCAACGCACGCTGTTCCAACGAGCTGAACAACCCGCAGCCAAAGCAGGGGCGCTCCGCCGAACTACAATTGGACAAGTGATGAGTCGACCACCTGTTTTATACAAATATCTCAACCGCAAAGGTGCAGATGTTTTCCTCGAAAGACCTCAGCTTCAGCACCGCGAATTCTATCAACTTGATGACATTTGTGATTCATTGCCTGCGTTTTCCACGCTCTCGGAAGAGCATTCGCTGCAAAACGCGATCGAGAGAGTGTCGCGCAATCCAGTAACTGGGATTCCCGTTGAGAAGCAGGTGACTTTTTATAAGGAGCTTGGAATGCTGCCCCCAGAGTATCTCGAACAACAGATGCGCGAACTAATTTCAAAAGGCGAGGGATACACGGCATATGTCTGTTCTTTGGTTGCCAGACCTGACTCTATTGCCATGTGGTCTCAGTATGCAGAACACCACCGGGGGATCGCATTTGGAATCCCGACGCATTTGCATCGCGTGATTTCGGACAAAGGTCGATTTATCGAGCAGGTCGAATACCCTCCGACCAATGAGCGCCTGCATACGCCATTTAACAATCCCAAGCTCGATGAAAAAATAGCACATGTGTTTTGGACTAAGGGGCTGGAATGGGATTACCAACAAGAATGGAGGATTATTTCAGGGAACGCCGAAACCGACTTTCTTGAGTCGGGTGAAGTTGCGGAAATAGTTTTTGGATGGCGGTTCGACGGCGACAAAGAGAGAGTAATGAGAAGCGAAATCTTCGAGGCTACACGTTTCTTCGAAGCTACGCCTTGCCCGACCCACTATCGAATGTCGCTTCGTGAAATCCAGAAGTCTAATTCTTGCAGCGGACGATGACGGATCCATTTCGAACTCCGACTACGCGTGGGATGACTGTCGTTTGGACGGCTATCCCCGATACAGTACGCTGGATTCGCCAAAATCGAGACACGTCGAATAATATGGAATTTCGTCTTCGGTGCGGTCTTAACGCGGACCTGATCATTCTGTCCGCAGTCTGCGTTGAAGGCTGTGCTGCTGAGGCCTTAAAAGCATCAATACCGAAGCCGCGAAGGGGAAACCAATTCCAAACAAGGTTACGAGAAGAATTTTACAAAAGAACTGCCGAGGCCCGTGGTATGTCGGCGATATCGGACCTTTCCCGAGTCGTCTTGGGTAAGACGCTTAAGGAAAGCATCGTCGGCGACCTGCGGGATTCCCTTGCAGCGCTAATTTCATTCCGTAATCACCTTGGTCACGGT
>JBAPMH010000631.1:0-25854 GCA_049278515.1 Chthoniobacterales bacterium | reverse complement strand
TTCTTTCACGCCGTTCTTGATCGATTCGGTTGCCTTCGCGTCGCTGAACGCGGCCTGCACCTTGGCATCCGTGAGGTCTTTCGCGTTTAGCTGTTTCCCCATTTTGGTGTCGGCGTTTCCCGTCTTGCCATGGCATTGGGCGCAGTTTGCGTCCCAGTTTGCTTTCGCATCCGCGGCGTGCAGAGAGACGGCCGAGGCAGCGAAGAGACTAACGATAAGGGTTACGATCAATTTCATGGCTAATTCCTTTCAGGAGTTATTCAGCTTCTTTGTACTAGTTCGGGGGCGACAAACTTCAACTTATCCTTTTCGCTCGGCCCACCGGGCGTTGTGCGGAAACTGCGCCAGCGATCGAGCGGCAGCGCGGCCACGGCCATGAGCGCGACCTGGCCGATCATGAATCCGGCCAGCCAGGGAAACGCTTTCTGCATGAAACCATAGGAATGGAGGCCGACGCCGAGCATGTTCACGCCGAACCAGGAGAAGCTCGTGACGATATTCCCAAAGATCGCCATGATCATCAGGCCACGCTGTCGAACAAACCCGCCCCAGCGCGCGTGGAGGATGACCGCGCACCAGAGCACAATTAAGACGGCGCCGTTCTCCTTCGGGTCCCATCCCCAGAAGCGACCCCACGATTGGTCCGCCCAGATGCCGCCGAGAACGGTGCCGACGAAACTGAAGAGAGTCGCGAAACAAACAACGCCGTAAGTCATGCGCGCCAGCGAATCGGCGGTCGGCTTTTTGAGCGACTTCGTGAAGACGCCGCGGATGATGTAGATCATCGCCAGCATGCCGGCCAGGAACATGGCGGCGTAACCGGTGGTAATGACAACGACGTGGGTGGCGAGCCAGATATTGGTGTCGAGGACCGCCTGCAACATCTCGAGGGTATCGCCGCTGCCCGCGAGGTGATGCGCGATGATCAGGGTAATGAAACCGATCGCGCCGGCGCAGACCGCGCCGATGCCATCGCGGAAAATGCGTTCGAGAATAAGCGCCACGATGACCGCGCCCCAGCCGATGAAAATGGCTGAAGAATAAAGATTCGTAACCGGCGGGCGTTCCTGGAGATACATGCGCGAGACGAGACCGAAGGTGTGGACCGCCAGCGCGAGGAGGAGAAGATAAAACGCGGTCCGATTCAGCGTCCGGTTCCAGCCGAGCCAGGAAAAACAGGCGAGCAAGAAGGCGAGGACATACAGCGTCATGCTGTGACTGAAGGGATCGACGTGGTTGAAGAAAAATTCGTACGATGTCCGTTTCACCGCCGGCATTTGTTCTTTCGCAAACCAATCGCGGAGCAATCCAACCTGTTGATTGAAGGCGCCCGCGTCCCCGGCATGATAGGCGTCTCCGAGCTTCGCATAAGCGATCGCGACCGGGTGGATCTCCCCAGTCCGAAGCGTTTGCATCAGGCCGGCGCCGATTGACTGCCATTGGCCCTCGGCTGGAATCGTCAGCATGTAAGCCATGCCGCCGATGTTCTCGTAGCGTTCCGCAAACGCCGCGACCGCGTCCAGCTTCGTTTTGTCGAACGTTTCGTTCTTCTGGCGCTTGCTGGCCGCTTCCGCCGCGGACGGGATGGCTTCCACGTAGATCGCGAGCTCTCGCGAGAAGTCATGCGAGTCTTCCGGCCGCAAACTGTTCTTGAGGCGCTGGTAAAGAATCAGCGCGTTCCGCAGGTTCAGGACCGCGGTCTGATAGGCGGACCGCTGGACCGACTCGAGCTTCTCGGACTGCTCCCCTTGTTCGTCGATCTGCCTGGCAAACGGCAGGAGATCGCGGAAGGCGAAGCGCCGGTGCCGGCTGGGAAGAAAGCCGAAGACGGCCAGGACTTTCTTCGGGGTCGAGGTGTAGTTGATGGCAAGGTCGTCGTCGCTTTTCCCGAGCAACGAAAGGAGCTCCGTGTTGTCGATCGCAAAAGTTGGATAGGTATCGGCTTTCTCCGGACGAAAACAGACGTCGAGGAGCCACGCGGCCGGCGAGGACACAAACGGTTCGCTCAGCTCCGGCGAGCTGACGCGCTCGCGGCCCTGGAGAATCAGGAGAGAATTGCGCGCGACCGTGTCGAGGGGTTTGACGCGACCGCCCACGAGCACGGGAATTTTCCCGAAAGCCACCCGATCCACGCCGCCGGGGTCCGCTTTCGGCGGAGCCACGCTGCTACCCACCCAAAGGGCGGCAAGCGCCAACGCGAGCCAGGGAAGAAAACGTTTCATGCGGGAACAGCGCGGCGACGCCGGGAAAACCCGACAAGATGATAACCGAATTGCACGAGGAGACCGGCGGCCACCACGATGCAGGCGATGTAGGGCGCGAGGAAACTGGGATTGCGCACGACCTGAAGGATCGAAGTGCGATCGTCGCGTTCAAAACCGGCCTGGTAATACGTTTCCCCTCCGTAGCGCAACGGATGATTCATATAGATCAGGACATTGCGATTCACGGCGCGCTCCTGGTGGATCAAGGTAATTCGGCTGGCGAAGTTTTTCGGGATCTCCGTCCCCGGATATTTCTCGTGGGTAAATTTCTGGAGGGTCACGCTGTACGGTTTGTAATACCGCGCGGGCCGCATGGCGAGCTGCCAGGTGCGTCCGCCGTAGGAAAATGTTTGCGGGGCGCCGAGCGCGTCCGATACGAGCCAGGTTCCGAGTGACCGCTCCGGAGAAACAATTTCAACCGCCGCGGTGACCACGTCACGATCGTTCACTCCTGTCGAACGCGGAATCGATTCCACCACGATCTGCGCGCCCGGCCCCTGGTTCGCGATCGGGTCTACCGCTCCTCCTGCTTCCCCCGCCGCCTGGAGCCGCGAGTTCTGGTAATAATGCCGCACCGCAATCTGGAACGGCAGGCTCTTGTGCTCGATCGTTCCGCCGCGTCGCAAAACAGCTTCCGGGATCGCGGTTACCTGGTCGAGCTCGGGATCGGTCGTATCGATGACCGCCAGCTCCATCCGGCGCGGATCTTCCGAATAATTCTTCGTGTCGCCAACTCCGAGACGCATGTGGCTCTCGACGGCGAACAGGTCGGTGAACAGACCGCCGGCCAGCATGATGATGAGGCCGGCGTGGGTAAGATGAATTCCGAGCTTTCGCAGGCTCCATTGAAATCGTTTCGCGTGGGCCGCGATAAGGTTCACGAGCAAAACTGAGCCGATGAAATGACCGCCCGGAAAAATCGGGATCCGGAAGCCGCTCCCTTCGGGAGGCCACCAGACGAAGAAGCTTTGGAAATAACGCTGCTGCGCTTCCCAAATTCCCAAATGCACCTGGGAAATGGTTCCCGCGAAAATCAGAACCATCGCCGCCACGAGACAGCCGATTGTCAGCTTCAACGACGTGATCAGGTTGACGAATTTGCGGAGCATCTTGCTAAAAGCGGATCGATTGGACGAAGGCGGCGAACCGGGGCTTCTCCTGTTCCACGACCGCCGCGGGTCCGGTCAGTTTGAAAAACCAGGCGCGTCCATTGTGGCGCGTCCAGGCGGCAAGGACACGCGCGCTCGCGCCCGTCATGTCGATCGTATCGAGATGAAGGTCGCCGGCGTGCACCGGCGTGATCATGGACTGAAGCTGCTCGGCGCCGATCCCGGGCAGACCAATCTGCTGCCGCCAGCGATTCACATTCTCGACGTCACCGCCTCCTTCGCCCGGAAACGTCACCACGGAAATATCGGCCTTTTCGCCGTTCTTCTCCGCCGTGAAGCTGGCGTAACGCATTGCGGAGGCAGGGGCAGGAGACCACCCGGACGGGACCTCCCATTTGATTGCCGGCGGCTGGTCTGGATTTGCCGGCGGCTGATTGTCGCTGGCGGTCGAGACCGTCGTCGCCGCCGCTCGTGACGCGCTCACCCATTTCAAAAAGTTGTCCTTTTCCGCGCCGACCAGGGTGGCGTTTCCGCGCATCTTGAAAAATGCCGTGCCGCCTGCATCGGTCGCGATCGCACCGAGGATGCGGCCGTCCTTGTTCGCGTCGCCGTTTTCCGGCTGGCCGGACAAATCCACCACCGCGACGTTGCCGCGCGCGGTCGGCAACGGCTGAATCATGCTCTTGAGTTTTTCGTCGGTGACGGGCGGCTGCTGGAGCTGGCCCAGCCAGCGGTTGACGTTATCGAGAACGTTTCCCGCCGCCGGTCCCAGAACGACAAAAGAAACATCCGCGACCGCTCCGTTTTCACCGCGCACCAGGAAACTCGCCTGACGCATTTGGGAAGGCGGTTGAGATTCCCAGTTCGCCGGCGTGACCACGCTCGAGGCTGGGCCCGGCGCGGTGGGCGACAACGCGGCCGGCGAAGGCGCATTCGTCGTCATCGACGCATCGGGCGCCGGCGGGGATTCAAGCGGGGCCTTGGAGACGCGATAAACTTTGACCTGCTGGTCGTTCCGATCGCACGCGCCGAGCAAAATCGCGACGGCCAGAACCAGCACTGCTGCTGCCTTCATTCCCCAATCTCGCATCAAGCCGGAGAAGAACTAGAAGCGAAACTGCAGGCTCGAGAAGACCGTGTGCGCGTCGTAGTTGTTGTGGCCGCCGGAGGTGTCGTCGCGATATCGGAAGTAACCATACTGCAACTTCACCCGGACATTTCGCATGATTTCCCGGCTCACGCCCGCGCCGACTGATTGCTGGGTGGCGCCCATGCCATAGGGCATTCCGACGATCGAGGCTCCTTCGTAGTTGTCGGCGGAATAATAATTGTAGTCGGCGTGAAGGTCGGTCTTGTCGTCCACCGCCCATCCCATGGAAAGACCGGCGGTCCAATAGTCGTTCTGGGCATCCACCACGGTCGGCTTGGTGTTCCCGACAAAAATGATGTCGGCGGGCGTGTCGGTCTCGTTCTGCACGTAGGAGACGTTGCCCTGGACATAAAACCGCGCCCAGGGATTCCAGGTAATGTTCTCGCTGAAGACGTGATTGGTGATGATGCCGCTGCGGATTTCACCGAGAATGGTGCCGTTTAGACCATTGCCCGGCGGAGCCAGGGGAGAAATGCTCCATTGGCTTTCGATATCGGCGCGCACGTAGTCGTATCGGCTCACGAGCGTGATCGTGCCCGCAGCCTGCGGAATCTTCGGCCGCCAGGTGAGCCGGATGTTGAAGTTGTCGGTGTCCCAATCCTGATGGAGAAGGCGCTGATTGCGCTCGGTGCCGGGCGCGGGAGGCGCCAGCAGGTCGGTCTTGAAGTCGTTATCGTAGTCGGCGCTCTTGTGATAGTACTGGGTGGCGAAGTTCAGCTCCGCGAGCGGATACCAGTTGATGCCCACCGTGTATTTCTGCCCGAAGAGCTCGGTGTCCTTGTTCAACATCCCCTGGTCGTTCGCCCCCGAGACTTCGTGCTCTTTGACATTGCCCCATTCTTCCGTCCAATCGCCCCGGGCGTAGAAGAGCCAGTTTTCAACGCCGTTGTAGCGCAGCTCAAAGGTCTCGGCCACGTTGTCGAACTCGTCGGAAGTGTCACCCGCGCGCGGCGTTGGAATCGGCGCCCGATGGAAACCGCCCTGCGGGTTGGTCGGGCTAAAGGGAGCGACGTTCGCCGTCGTATTGCTGTCGAGGAAAGTAGCGGAGCTGTCTTTCTCTTCGTGGGTGTAACGGAAGGCGGCGAGCGCGGTGAGATTTTTTACCGGTATCCACAGGATATTGAAGTTGCCGATGTGCTCATGGGTTTCCGCGATCCCGGCCAGGTTCAAAGTCCCGTGGTCGTTTGACTGCAGCGTCAGGATCGGGTCGCCATACATCGAATCATAATCATTCCCGATAATGCGCGTGCCGGAGATGTCGCTATCCAGCGTGGTGTAGGAATAGGCGGCGGTGAACCACAGATTATCGGTCGGCCGTGTTTCCACGGTGAAGTGGCCATTGAAGATGTCGTTCTCGTTCTGGTCGCGCTGGGTGATAAAACGTTGGGCCCCGGGCGCAGCCACCAACGGCGGCAATTGTCCGGCGCCGCGCTCCAGTTGGAGGCGATCATTCACTTCACTGTGCTCGTAATACATGCCGAGGCCGACATCGGTTTTCCCGAAGTTCTGGAGGATCTCGGCTGAAAAAACGTCGCGGGTCTCGTCGATATCGCGAAAGGCCGGGGCAAGTTTACGGGCCGGATTTGTTGCCAGCCCGGTTAGCGTGCTATCGCCCCAGATCGTCGAATCCTTCCGGCCATCGCGAAAGAGATGGGAATAGTGGAGGGTGATCTCCGGCAGCTTCGGCATGCGCAAGGCCAGCTCGATCCAGGCTTCGCCGCGATCCAAAGCATCTTCGGGATGAGCCGGTGGAAACCAGAGGCCGTTATTGGGAACGAAACCGCCGTTGCCATCGTACCAGCTGCGGAACTCGGTGTAGCCGCCGCGAATGTAGCCAACCCCCGGCATGGTATAATCGAGCTTCACGTTGTAGTCGTGATTGTCGAAGATCGCGCGAGCATCGATCACGAAGGTGGCTTTGCCGATCTCGCGTTCGTAATGAAGGTCTTCGATGCCGCCGAAGATGTCGCCCGACATCCGATGCTCCTGCTTAAACTGGGCCTCGTCTCCCGTAAGGCTAATTCCGCCGATGGCGAGCTCGATCCAGTTCTTCGGCGTGGTTTCTTCCGCAACGGTGGCGCCGTTCTCGGTCACCTTGGCTTCGCCCGCGCGCACGGCCGGCGCGAATCCGAGCCCAACCAGGGCGATCAGACCGGCGGTGATGGAGCGCTTCATTATTTAATAGCGGAAGTGTCCGTTGACCTGCGAACCGTGAACGGCCTCGTGGCAGCCGGCGGACCAGCACGTGCCCTGTTGCAGACGGGTGGTGTGATCGCCGTCGCCGATAAAGATCTTGCCGTCCTGAGTCTGCTGCTGGAAATGGCATTTCAGGCAGAGATTGGCGTTGCGCTGGGTGAGCATGCGTTGATTCACCGATCCGTGCGGCGAATGGCAGCTCACGCAGCCCTCGCGGACAGCTTCATGCTCGAACACAAACGGACCGCGCTGGGCGGTGTGGCATTGGAAACAGGTTTCGTTGTGCCCGAGGAGCGCCGTGCCGCCGCCCTTCATGGCCTGGGGCAGATTCGTGCCGCCGCCCTTCACGGCATCGCCTTTGTGCGGATTATGGCAATCCGCGCAGCTCATCTTGCCTTCCAGAACCGGGTGATGATGGGGCAGCTCAAACGCCGCGCGCACTTCGGTGTGACATTGGAAACAGGTGGCCGGGGATTTGCGCGGATTGATGATGGAAACGTTGCGCCCACCGCCGGCTTTCACGTGCAGACTACCAGGACCGTGGCAGGATTCGCAGCCCACGTTCTTGGCATTGCTCCCCTCCGCCTTCAGGCGGCCATGCGTGGCGGTGCGAAAATCACGCGTGATCGTCTCATGACAGGTCGCGCACTCCTCCGACCCGACGAATTCCGCGCCGGGTATGCTCGGCGGCGCCATGATCGCGCGGCCCGATTCGAAGTTGCTGCAGGAAAGCAAAACGAGGGTGAGCGCGGCTCCTCCGCCGACAAACCACCAGAGTCTTTCGCGTTTACCAATGAACCATCGAGTGAACCTCGAATGCAGCACGGCCCGCAGTCTTACAGATCGACGGTGCGCTTGGCTACGCATTTTTACCGGTAAAATCCCTATGGTCTTCTAGGGAAAATCCCTCTCGATCCCACTTCAATGACTGGAGGGGCGGTCCCCGTTCCGGTATTCGGTCGGTGATTTACCCGCGAACTTCTTGAAGACCCGGTTAAACTGCGAGAGCGACTGAAACCCGACCGCGAAGGCGATCTCGCTCACCCGCAGGTCGGCTTCGCGCAACAGGGTCGCCGCGTTCTCAAACCGCGTCCGCGCCACGTAGGTCACGAAGTTCATCCCGGTGGCTTCCCGGAACTTCTCGCTGAAGTAGTTTGTGCTCGTGTGCGCGACCCGGGCCACTTTGCCTAACGAAAGCTCTTCGGCAGAGTGGGCCTCGATAAAGGTCCGCGCCTTGCAGATTCGCATCGGCTCGACGCCATTGCTGCCGTTCGACGAATATTTCTGTGTTCTCTTTGTCATTTTTCCTCTGACAAAGCACATCTCAGGATGGAAGAGGGCGCTCTCCATTCCTTGGCAATCGCTGGCCCGATCTTGTGCGCCGCGTGCGCGCCAAAATCCGACCCGTCATTGCCAGGCAACGGTGAGCCCCGGGGTGACCGCATGCGCTATTTTTATCAGAAGCAACACCCGACTGTGAACAGACAATTGTCGACAAGGAACGGGGCGACCGAATAGGCCTGGTCAAACATCAGGCTTCTCGCTCTGGCTTGATTCGGCTCCCCGTGAACAGAAAAATTTCCCGGGCGGCGACCTCGTCCGCGGCCCTGATCTGGTCGTCCGTGCCGTGCGCGATAGCCGGAAGGCCGCTGCCGGCATTCACAGTTTTTTGTCCTCACGAAGCGAACCTGGCCTTCAAAGCCATCAACCGACCTGAGAACTACATGCTCCAAAATCTCTATCCTCACATCGCCGGCTTCCACGGCCTGTTCCGCTGGATCCTCCTGGTCGTCGCCCTCGCTGCCCTCATCACCGCGTTTTCCGGCTGGTCCGGGCGCAAACCCGCGACTCCAATCCTGTTCCGGCTTGGTTTCCTCTTCGCTCTCGCCATGGACCTCGAGCTGATCACCGGCGCTCTTCTTTATTGGGGCGCCAGTCCGGCTTTGCGAAGCACCTTCACCGGTCACGGTATAATCATGTTTATCGCCGTCCTGTGCGCCCACATCGGCGGCGCGTTGACCCGCAAAGCCCCCACCGACGCTTCGAGATACCGCGGCCCCGCGATCGCCTGGACGATCGCGCTCCTGGTGATGCTGGCCGGAGTCCCGCGCGGGAATTGACACTGCCGGATGGGAACACAGTTTGGTGATAGACCGAAAAAATGCGTCTTTAAAGGCGCACAAATTCGGCCTAATTCCCGTTAGGCGCACCACTTGATGACCATCGAACGATTAATTCTTATTATTTGCGCGTTCCTCATGTCGAGGACCGCGGCTCTCGCCTTCACGTCCGTCTACCACTACGGATCGGACGAGTATGTCACCATAGTCAGCGGTCTCTCGCCGGACGGAAAGTATGCCATCACGGCACACGGCGAAGGCGACAATGGCTACGACCATTTCCACATTTATCTGACCGATGCGGTATCCGGTAAGAAGATTGGGGCTCTTGAAGAGATTGTTGACGCGCTCGACACCGGCGCGGACGCCTTCTGCGCAAAATGGTCAAACGACTCAAAGACGGTCACGATCATATATCGAGTTGACCAACTTAACAGATATTTGCCGCTAAGGGCTGTTTCATACCGCATGGCTGCGCGGGGAGCTCATCGACTTAACGGACCTTTCAAGGTGCGCGGATCGGAGCTTTTCGCCTATTACCAGGATTCTCAACACGAGACGAAGCCAAGTCCTAAGGTTTTCGGCACGCCGTTGAAATGACCCAAGCGCCTAACGAGTCAGTGGAGCCACCCGCCGTGCGCCCACCTTTCCTCGTGACTAGAGCTTTTTCACTCCGAGCTCCGCTCGCTCTCGATGTCGGTAGCTCAACTTCTTTCTCGTTAGATAGAACGAGAGGCATCGGCTTGACGCGCTAGGCTGCGGGGGTGGAGAGCTCGCGGGCCGCGGCGAGCGCCTGGTCGATGTCGGCGCAAAAACGATCGAGGCCAATTCGTTCGGCCAGGCCGGCTTCGAACATCACCTTCATCGGCTGGGGACGCACGGCGGTAAGGAAAATTTCGATGCCGTCACGGCGCAGCTTTTCAATCGCGCCCTCGAAAGCGTGCAGACCGCTCGCATCCATGGCCGGGACGCTCCGCATTCGGAAAATGACCACGCGCGGTTTGCCGCCGGAGCCACGCAACGCAGTGTCGAGTTTTTCGGCAGCGGCAAAGAACATCGGGCCCTCGATGCGATAGAGAATTACGTCGGACGGAATCTCTTTGCCGCGGATGCTGTGCGAGCCGGTGCCCGGGTCTTCGCTTTCCTCGGTGATAAGCCGCACGTGAGTTACCTCCTCCATTTGCCGGAGGAAAAGGACGACGGCCATGATCAGGCCGGCGCCGACGCCGACCGTGAGATCGAAGACGACCGTGAGGGTGAACGCCGCTACCAGCACTCCGAAATCCGCGCGCGGGCCGCGCCATAATTCGACAAAGGTGTGCAGCTCCGCCATGCGCAATGCGACGGTGAGAAGGACGGCGCTGAGCGCGGCGAGTGGAATGTATCCGGCGAGCGGCGCGGCCAGAAAGACCACCGCCAGAAGCACCATCGCGTGGACGATCGCGGCGATCGGCGTGCGCGCGCCCGTGCGAATGTTCGCGGCCGTGCGCGCGATCGCTCCCGTGGCGGGGATCCCGCCAGCGATCGGGCAAAGGACATTTGCGATGCCTTGGGCCATCAATTCCTGGTTGGGATCGTGGCGCGTATCGGTCATGCCATCGGCGACCATCGCGGAGAGAAGCGATTCAATCGCGCCGAGCGCGGCAATGGTGAAGGCCGGCCCCATCAAATCGCGCATCGATTCGAGCGAGATCGGTGGGAAATGCAAACCGGGCAGTCCCGCTGGAATGCCCCCGAACCGGCTATCGATGGTCGCCACGGGCCAGCCGGCGAAATACGCGACCGAAGTTGCAATAACCACGGCGACGATGCTGGCGGGCACGCGTCTGGTTAGAAGAGGCCAGCCGTAGACGATTGCGAGGGTCAGGGCGCCGATGGCGAACGCGTGCCAGTTGATATTCTGGAGATTTGCCGCGAGCACGGCGATCTGTTGCGGCACGTGGGCCGGCATCTTGACGCCGAGCCCCAGGAATTCATCCAGTTGTCCGCAAAAAATAATGACGGCGATGCCACTCGTGAATCCCGCCACGACCGGATACGGGAAGAACTTGAGCAGACGCCCCATCCGGAACGCGCCGAGAAGAATCAGCATCACGCCGGCCATCATCGTGGCAAGAGCAAGCCCGCCGTACCCGTAGATCGCGACCACCGAAAAGAGGATGGGCACGAATGCCCCGGTGGGCCCCGCCACCTGGAATCGCGACCCGCCCAGCAGTGCGACCACGAGGCTGGCGATGATCCCGGTCCAAAGTCCCTGCTGCGGGGTGACGCCCGAAGCAATGCCGAACCCGATCGCCAGCGGCAGCGCGACGAGGCCAACCGTCAGTCCCGCGCCGAGATCCGCGAAGAAATCGGCTCGACGATAACCGCGCAAGGCCGCGCCAAGAGCAGGAACAAACCATCGCATAAGGATCATTCTTCTTCGGTGACTGTTACTTTCGGAAGCTCCTTGATCATCCAGATCAAGGAAGCGGCGAGCCAGCAGCCGGCGGCGGCGAGCAAATGGATGATACGCGCGCGGGGCGAAAGGTCGGCGGTCACGCGAGAGACCATGGCGAGGAAAAGAAGCGCGCTCATCAATATGAAAAGCCAGAGCCGGGTCTTCAAACGATCCAGGTGCCCGCTGTGTCCGAGGACGACTCGCGTTGCAACCGTGAAAACAATGAGATTGAAGCCGGTGATGAAAACGGCGTGCAGTGAGCCGACCCGATAGTTCGGCCAAAGCGCGATCAGGGTGAAGCCCGCCAGGATGAAGAGAGGCCCGGCCCGCAGGTAATCGGCCAGAAAGGTCCGGCCGCGCCAGGGCATTCTCAAGGCCAGGTAAAACCCGATAGCCGCAACGCGGATCCAGGCGGCGGCTCTCGACGGACCGGCCGTCTCGACCAGGAATGAGGCGATGATCGCGATCCCGATCACGGCATTAAAGGCGGCGTGCCGCTTCCATTCCGGTGGAAAGGCGCGTGTTTCGGGCAGATCCGAGGAAGGCAGGTCCAGCAACCGCCCGATGAAGAAGGGCGCTACTCCCAGAACCGGGAGAAGCACGAAACATTCATTGAGGAGCGCGCTCCCAAACTGGTAGGAGCGCGCGTACTGCGCTTCCTCCGACCAGGCCATAAGTGCCGCGCCCAGCATCCCGCTCACGATTCCAAACGCGACCAGGACGAAGTTCGGTGGTGGATTGTCTTTTCGCTGGCGAAAGCGCTTGAAGAGAATGCACGCGAACAGAACCAGGCAAATGACGAAACAAATGTCGCCGAACCGATGCGCGCCACTGGTGTGAGCGCCGGCCGCGAACAGGTCGAGAGTGAAGAGGATTGCGACCTCCGACACCGAGAAATGCGAAGCGGAGGTTAGTCGCGGGCCGGCCGTTCCGAGAAACCCAAATATGAACGAGGCCATCATCCCTTCGATCATCAGCCGCGCGTGCGCGACGTTCGGGTAGGCAACGGCGGCGCCCAGGTAATAGAGCACCCAGAGCGAGACGCCGATGAGCCCGAGCAGTGCGCCGGCCGGGAAGAAAATTCGGAACGGTTCCTGGCAGACTTGCGCAAAGGAGCGCGTCGTTCTGCTCTCAACGTTCACTGACTGCGCGTCGGAGATAATCAGACAGGATTAACACGATTGATGGGATTGGGGACACAAATATCGCGAGCCGATCGCAACCGTGCCGCTTCTCGTGCTCGAGGCTGCCAAGGCCCTTCGTTAGACCTCCACCGTATCACCGCCTTGGCTTGGGAATAAGAATAGTAACAAAGCCACGTGGGCGACGAGCGAACGCCGATTCATTGGTGCAGGCGCATTCTTCTTTCGTTTGATTTTTCCGCTTCCCTTCGAAGCACGAATCAAGCGGCCTTTGCTGCGACTTCTTTGCGGCAATCCACCATTCCCATGAAAACAAAAATCAACTCAGATAACTCCACCCGCTTCGTGTCGGCCAGGCTAACCGATCCCCGGGGATGGCGGAACCTACTTTGGTCACGCCGCAACCTTGTCGCGTAGCTATCGGGATGGCGTGTCATCGGCTTCGAAAGGTTACAACCGCGTTATCTTTCGAAACTGGCCTTCGCGGATCGTCGCGGCAAGGTGCGCCATGCCGATCAAACAATCTTCCTCTCACTTCGCTTTGTCCTGCGGAAACGCGCCGCAACCCGTGCCTGGTGAAAACCAATTGATGAAGAGCGCGGTCCTCGGCGCAGCTCGAATTTGCCCCATGAAAACGATCACACGAAAGTTTCTCCCGCTCACAATCCTGGCCGCGTCGCTTTGGAGTTTTTCGGCCAGAGCGGGTGAGCTGATCTACTCCCAATCCTCCGATAACCAATCCGCCTTCGGTCCCAGCCAATTGTGGACGGCTACCGGCGTGAACAGCGAAGTTGCCGACGAGTTTAACGTGGTGGCGAATATCGACCGCGTTTTCGCCGGCGGCTTCATCTGGGGGTCGGTTAATTTTCAAGGAGTCTACGTCCGGTTCTATGAATTCGGCGCGGACAACAAGCCGGGCGCACTGCAGCGCGAGTATTTCCTGGCCGCGGGCGATCCCCACGTGACCTTCAATAATCTCACGGGCGGAATCGATGCAACTCTGTCGCCCACCTTCGCGGCCACCGGCCGGCATTTTCTCTCCGTCCAGCCCGTCATCAACTATTGGTATTGGTGGAGCTCGAGCAGCGGCGCCCCTCGCGGCGAAGCCTTCTATTTCCGCGACAATGCCGCCGGTGAAGCATGGCATCACGGCGATAACCTCAACACCAACATCAATGCTGACCTGGTTTTTAATCTCTACGGCTCGGTAACCAGTGCCGGCGTCATCACCCGTCTGTCTGACACCACTCTAACTCGAAGTGGTTTTCTTGAAATTTTCGGGAACAACTTCGGCGGTGAAGGGACTGTGCTGATCGGCGGAATCGCCGCGCCGGTGGCGGCCTGGAGCAGCACCCGGATTGTGGCCTACGTGCCGGAGACTGCGCCGCTGGCCACGCTACCCGTGCAAGTAGTCAATAACTCGGGCGCCAGTAACACCACTCCGCTCACGGTGACGGCGCGTCCAGCCGCGGCGAATCATGTGAACTGGCGCTTCCGGATGAGTGGCCCTTACTCAGAAGTCAGACCGGCTATTGCCCCCGATGGCACCGCTTACGCCGTTGACGTCTTCGCCCACCTCTATGCGCTCACCCCGGATGGCGGGCTGAAATGGCTCGTGCGCGGCGCCGGAGAAAAAGGCGTCGCAGTGGGTCAGGATGGGGCGATCTATGTTGCCTCGGAAAATTTCATTAACGCCTATAATCCGGACGGCTCGGCGAAGTGGCAGTTTGTGCAGAATCCCCGGTCGCTCACCTGCCTTGGGGTCTCAGTGGGTCCCGATGGAAATATTTACTCTGTTGGGACGGAAGGCCCCGGGGTGTTCTCCCTCACACCCGCGGGCACTTTGCGCTGGCAACAACCCGAAGTTTACCGGCGGCCGATTGTTGACTATGGCGAAATCGTCTTCGGTCCGAACGGCGGGGAGCAACAACTCTACTTCTACGCGAACACCCACGTTCGGGCGCTGCGGCTGGATGGAACTGAAGTCTTTACGCTTCCCATCTCGGGCCAGCCGGCGATCGCTCCTGATGGCAGCGTGCATTTCCCACTCGGGGCCTATTCGCCCAATGGCAACCTGCTTTGGACCTTCCCAACCCCGTTTCCGTATAATGTTTTCACGCCGGCCGACATCGGGAGCAACGGTATCCATTACTTCGTGCAGAATCTGAGCAAGTTTTTCGCGCTCAATCCTGAGGGCTCGCAGCACTGGCTCGCGGAGGTTAACGGTTATGTTGATGGACCCATTGTCGATCCGTTCAATACGCAGTTGGTGATGGGGAGCGCCGACACCCTCAATCACGCCGGCTTTATTATCTCCGCCAGCGCTCAGAACGGGCAGGAAAATTGGCGCGTAATTCTACCGTTAGAAGATCCCACGGTTTGGAACCCCGGCGTCGGACTGTTTGGCTTCAACCAATTCCCCAGCACGCGCGCGCGCTTTACCCCGAATGGCCAGGCGGCGTATATCCACACCGCCACCGCGACGGGCGACAACGACACAAGCAAGTCCTTTCTCTATTCCCTTACTGTGGGAACCGGCGCTCCGCCGCCATCACCCAGTCCAAGCCCGAGTTCCTCACCTGGCATCAGCCCATCGCCAAGCCCGAGTCCTTCACCCGGGATCAGCCCGTCGCCGAGTCCAAGCCCTTCGCCTGGGATCAGCCCGTCACCAAGCCCGAGCCCGAGTGCAAGTCCTAGTCCTAGCGTAAGTCCCAGCCCGAGTGCAAGTCCTAGTCCGAGCGCAAGTCCGAGCCCGGGTACAAGTCCTAGCCCGAGCGCCAGTCCTAGCCCGAGCGCGAGCCCGACGCCGACAGTCAGTCCGGCGGCTCAGGCCATGAATCTTTCCACCCGCACGCGAGTCCAGACGGGCGATAATGTGGGCATCGGCGGCTTCATCATCACGGGAAGCGCGCCGAAACGTGTCCTTATTCGTGCCATTGGTCCTTCGCTGGCCAGCTTCGGAGTTCCGAATTTCCTGGCAGACCCGATGCTGGAACTACACGGACCCGGCACCTTTGCCACAATCACGAATAATAACTGGAGAGAGACGCAGGCCACCGAGATTCAGGCCACGGGCATTTCACCGGCTAATGAGCTTGAGTCAGCGATTATCACCACATTGGCGCCCGGGGCCTACACCGCCATCGTGAGAGGCGCTGGTAATACCTCGGGCGTCGGATTGGTTGAAGTTTACGATCTCAACCACGGAGTTGACTCGAAGCTGGCGAACCTGAGTACGCGAGCCCTGGTTAGCACCGGTGACAACATTGTTATCGCCGGCTTTGTCTTGGGCAACAATGGCGGTGACGGCCGGATCGTGATACGTGGCATTGGTCCAAGCCTGACCGCAACAGGAGTGCCCAATGCGCTGGCGGATCCCGTTCTCGAACTGCGGGACGGCAACGGGCTGCTTCTCACCACAAACAATGACTGGGAGGATAGTCCGGTGGCAGCCGCGGAGCTGACGGCCCTGGGTCTCGCGCCCACAAATCATCTCGAGTCCGCCATTGTCGCGATGTTGCCTCCGGGAAACTATACCGCTCTGCTCTCGGGCAAAAACAACAGCTCGGGAATCGGAGTAGTTGAAGTTTACGAGAGCGGCACAGCACCGTAGCCCCACAGCGAATCCAGGAACAAGATTCGATAATCCAAACCTGTTCCAGATTTCGTTTTTTGGATTCGCCCTCCCCTACTCGTTAACTTTCGTTTCGTTCCTGGCTTCTTAATTCGGGTCGAGACGCTAGTGCTCAACTTCTCTTATCACGTGGCAAGATACGCCTGGAGTAAAGCAATCGGCGCGCAGTAACGGTGCAAAGGGCAGGCGAGTATTGCAGCATGAAACGGAACCCTGACAAAGACCTTCAACCAGGAAGAGAACTAACCATGAACAGTCATATTTCAAAAGGAGCCAAGTTCGCCGCAATCGTGGCGGTGACCGCGGCTGTTATGTTTGCGACGAGCACGATAGCAACGGCATTTCAGGCGCCCCTCGGCGGTGAGACCATCACGGTCACTACCTGTAACGACATCTCCGATTTCTCCGGCACCCAGCAGGTGAGCGATCTGCCCGGGCCCGATGGTCGCGTCAGCTTCCGCGAGGCCTGCACCGCGGCGAACAATACGGCCGGTGGTCAGACCATCGCCTTTGCTATCCCAGTCGCCGATTTTTGGTCGTCGACCACCGTGGCTATGCTCAAGAGTGAGCAGGGTGCCTTTTTCATCACCGACTCCGGCACGACGGTCGATTTCACGACCCAGACGACGAACATCGGTAACACCAACCCCACCGGGCTCGAGGTAATGATTTATAACCTTGCCCCCAACTGGATCGGCATCCCCGCCATCTTCATCAACGGCAACAACTGTCTTATCAAGGGCCTGGGCACGGCGTATCAAAGCGGCTACGGTGTGCGGCTCGTCGGCAACAACAACCAGGTCATCGGCTCCGACAAGGCCTCCGTCATCATCGAGGGCTACATGGGTGGGCCCATCCCGACGGGAAACATCGTGGGCGGAACAGGGCCGAGTGAGGGCAACAACTTCACCGGAGTGCGTATCGGCAGCCCCTCTGAGGGCAATATCGTGATCGGCAACACCGTGACTAACGGCATCACGGTGATTGGCGCCCCGCAGTACGGAGTATTCGCGCGCAACAACCGCATTGGCGGACCGACCTCCGCCGAGCGCAATGTCATTTCCGGCGCCGGCCGCTTCGGAGAAGAAGGCTATCCCCTCGGCGAACAGGTCACCATCATCGATGCCGACGGCACGATCGTTGAGGGCAACTACATCGGCACGACCGCGGACGGCATGCATGTCTTCCCGCAGCAGATCGGCCCCACCGGCGTCGAAGTCCGCGACTCGAGAGGCACCACAATCCGCGGCAATCTCATCGCCGGCTTCCGCACTGTGGGGACCAACCATTACGCGGGCCAGATCTTCGGCCAGGCTATCCTCGTCGGTGCGACCAACTTCAACAGTCAGGATACTCTGATTCAAGGCAACACGATCGGTCTCGCGGCCGATGGGGTCACCCCTATCGTCACGCGCTCGGGCATTGTCGTTTCACCAATGTCTGGGAACTACCACGCGTTTGGCACCCTCATCAGCTCCAACCACATCGCCGGCGTTGAGACCACCGGTATTATCGTCGGGAGCCAGGAAAACGGCATCACGATCACCAGCAACTCCATCCATGATTGCGGAGCTCTCGGGATCGATCTCTACTCCGGTAATTTCGGGGGAATCGGAGGCCTTACGCCTAACGACGCTGGCGACGGCGATACCGGCGGTAACGGCCTGCAGAACTTCCCCGTGCTCCTGTCAGCCACGACGACCGGTTCAGCGGTCACGGTTCAGGGGACCCTCGATACTTCGTCCTCCGGCCAGTTTACGCTCGAGTTCTTTGCGAGTCCCTCGTGCGACCCGGCCGGGTTTGGCGAGGGCGCCGTGTTCATCGGCTCGACGCCAGTGACAACCAACGGCGCTGGGCATGCGACGTTCTCGCAGGCGCTGCCGGCCTCCGTGGCGGTCGGAGCGAAGCTGACCGCGACGGCCAGGCGCCTATCCACCGGCGACACGTCCGAGTTTTCAGCATGCGTTGCCGTGACATCAGATGGAGCGGCTACTCCAACCCCAACTCCGAGCGCTGGTCCCAGCCCGAGCACAAGCCCCAGCCCGAGTGCAAGCCCAAGCCCGAGCGCAAGCCCCAGCCCGAGCGCAAGCCCAAGCCCGAGCGCAAGCCCAAGCCCGAGCGTAAGTCCAAGCCCGAGCGCGAGTCCAAGCCCGAGTGCAAGTCCCAGCCCGAGCGCAAGTCCGAGCCCCAGCGCAAGTCCGAGCCCGAGTGCAAGTCCGAGCCCGAGTGCAAGTCCAAGCCCGAGCGCTAGTCCGAGCCCGAGCGCAAGTCCGAGCCCGAACCCAACGTCGAAGGCTATCAATCTCTCGACCCGGATGCGCGTTCAGACCGGCGACAACGTGGGCATTGGCGGCTTCATCATTACGGGAATCACCCCAAAACATGTGCTGGTTCGAGCAATCGGACCGTCCCTGACAGGTTTCGGTGTCCCCAATGTGCTGGCTGACCCCGAGCTAGAGCTGCACGGCCCCGGCTCTTTTGCCACAATCACGAACGATGACTGGAAGCAGACCCAGGGAGCCGAAATTCAAGCCACGGGCATCCCGCCGACCAATGATCTCGAATCTGCGATCATGGTGACGCTCGCTCCGGGAGCGTATACCGCGGTCGTAAAAGGCAATGCTAACACTTCCGGTGTCGCCCTGGTCGAAGTCTACGATCTCAACCAGGGAGCAGACTCCAGACTGGCAAACATCAGCACACGAGCCTTTGTCAGCACTGGTGACGACATCGTAATCGCCGGTTTCATGCTAAGCGACAGCAGCATTTCGGACAAAGTCATAGTCCGCGGCATCGGCCCCAGCCTGACTGTCTTTGAGGTGACAAACGCGCTGGCCGATCCAAGACTGGAGCTGCGCGATGGCAACGGAGAACTCCTGACGGCGAATAACGACTGGCAGGATAACCCGCTCCAAGCCGCGGAGGTGATGGCCCTGGGTCTCGCCCCCACAAATCATCTCGAGTCCGCCATCGTCGCAATGTTGCCGCCGGGAAACTATACCGCTCTGCTCTCGGGCCTAAACAACAGCGCCGGAATCGGAGTGGTTGAAATTTACGAGAGCGGGAGAGCGCAGTAACGCAGCGCAGCGAGCTCTCTCGTTCACCGGGCGAACAGATGTCGGATGAATCCGCCGAGGGTGGTCAGGCCGATGAGGAAGACCAGCGCCAGCACAATCCTGCGGAAGCTTTTCTGCGGGATCTTGTTCAACAAGAGCTTGCCCGTGTAGGAGCCCGCGAGTGCGACGACCAGAAGCCCGGGAACGAACCAGAAAGATTCGGCCGCGAGAAAACCGCTGCGCAGATAGACAATCATCCGGCTGAAATCCACCCCGGAATCGATCGCCGCGGAGGTCGCGACAAAAACATTTTTCTCGAGATCGAAAGCGCCCAGCGCCAGGCCGCGGATCGCGCCGCCCGTGCCGATCAGTCCGGCCAGAAAACCGGCCGCGCCGCCGGCCGTGATCGCGTTTAACGGTCTGGGCGAGAGTTTCACCTTGGGCCGGAGCAGGAAAAACGCGCTGAACGCGATGAGAAAGAGTCCGAGGATCAGCTCGGTGTATTTGAACTCGAGCCGCGTGCTGTAGTAGGCGCCGAGAAGGACAAAGAGCGTGCTTGGGATTCCGAGCAGGAGCAGGAGCCGCCATTGCACGGCGGTGCGGAAGAGGACCAGCTTCGCCGTGTTGCTGAAGACGTGGAGGATGCTGGTTAGCGCTAGGACCTGGTGAAAGTCGAAAAAGAACCCCGCCAGCGGCACGAAAAAGACCGAGGAGCCGAAGCCAGCGATGGTGCCCGCAATTTCGGAGAGGAACGCGAGCACCAGAAAGAGCAAAGGCGACATGCAACGCCAGTCTTTCGAGGGCGCGGGGAATTTTCAAGAAACGTCGGCGCCGATGCAAGAAAAGGCCAGTGTTTCGCAAGGGAAGAAGAGCTGCGTTCCGAAGGCCGGTCATGTTTAAGTCATGAAAACGCCAACTCTTCCGGCTCCTCGAAGATTTTCCCGTATCTCCTGCCGAAGCCGGGCAAAGATTGCAAAATCCGCCGGGCTCAAGATTAGGAATCTGCTCGTGCCGATCGATTTCTCCGAGCGTTCGATCGACCTGCTTGATTACGCTCGCGCCCTAAAACGGCAATTCGGCGCCGATCTCCATCTGGTTCATGTTTACGAGCCCGACTATCCGCTAACTGCGATGATGGGAATGCCGCTGGCGCTGCCCCCTGTTCAGGCAGGGCAAGGCGTCCGGCGCCACCTCAAGGATCTGGCGAAAATACGCGGCCTCGATCTGCGGCCCGGTAATGTTCACGCCATCGAGGGCCGTCCCTTCGAGGAGATTTGCCGGCTGGCGCGCGCGAAGGCGATCGATCTCATTGTCGTTTCGACGCGGGGCAATACGGGCCTGAAACATCTGATGCTGGGGAGTACGGCCGAGCGCATTGTCCGCTACTCGCCTTGTCCGGTCCTGGTGGTCCACCCGTCCGGAACAACCAAAATACAGACCCCGCGCAGCCTTGATTTTAGAACAATCCTGGTGCCGATCGATTTCTCGGAGTGCTCGCTGAAAGGGCTCGAATACGCGAAGGCGCTGGCGAGAAAATTCGGCTCGAAGCTGGTCCTGCTCAACTCGGTGACCTTTCAGTTCTACATCACTAATGACGAATACGCGCGTTACGACCTCCCGTTGTTAATGGAAGAGGAGGAGAAGGCTTCACGCCGTCAGATGCGCAATCTGATCGAGAAGACGGATTGGGCGGGAGTCGAAGTGAAGCCGTCACTTCAAATCGGGCACGCCGGTGAGCAGATTTGCGCTCGTGCTCTCGAGCATCGGGCGGATCTAATCGTGACCTCCACGCACGGCATCACCGGGTTCAAACATATCCTCGTCGGCAGCACGGCGGAGTATGTCGTGCAGCACGCTTCTTGTCCCGTCCTGGTCGTGCCGAGACACAAACGACCCGTTCTCAATTCCGGAGGGAACGCTAAGATGAAACCTGGACGCCGGCATAACCCGGCCACCCGGCTTTCTCGATCAGGCCTAAGCCGTCGGGGACTGCGGTAGAGAAAAGTAACAGGTTTGTTACTTATTTTGTCTCGCATCGGCAGGCTGTTTCCCGCTAACCTCAGCAACGCGTGCTCCTGAGGGGCCGCGTACCCGGTTCATCTGAAATTCGGAACAAAAAAAGGCCGCACATGAGATCAAGGAATCGCAGCAAGCAGCTCGCGGTGATGAATCATTACAGGCATGTAATTAAACTTGAGCAATTCTTTATGCGCCCGAACCTTCAGGCAGAATCAATATTCGATTGCCACCATTAACGAGGAGAATCCTTATGCTTGACCCGAAATCAACAAACCGCCCGTCCAGGAAAATCCCAAGCGTTGTCTTGGGATTTTTGCTTTGTCTCTCCATGCCGTTCATCGTCTCATCGGCACCCAACGCGGCGAAGACCGCGGCCGTGCCGCGTTCAACGGTAAGTCTGCCGCCGGCGCAGAGCCCAGACGGGATCCCGGTTATTGCGCCCGGAAGCGCCTACCGGTTGCAGACGCTGCTCTCGGACATCCCGGGAATGGCGCCGGTGCTCGATCCACTCCTGGTGAATCCGTGGGGTATCTCTCTCACCGCTTCCAGCCCCTTCTGGATCGCGAACAACGGAACGAGCACCACCCAGCTCATTCGCGGTGACGTCCCCAGCGGTGCCCCGGTGGTGCTCAACGCCAGCCCGCAGACAATTACCATTCCAGGCGGATTGCCCACCGGAGCAGTGGCGAGCGCCATCGCCACGGAATTTGTTCTCCCAGGGGCCTGCGCCAGTGCGCCGTGCGGGGCGAACTTCCTTTTCGCTTCGATTACGGGGAACATTATCGGGTGGGACCCGAACGCGCCCGCTGCCGGTTCGACGACGGGGGTGATCGCCTCGAGCCATCCGGGCCACGTTTATACCGGATTGGCCTACGCCAACAACGGATCGGGAAACTTTATTTACGCCGCTGACTTCGCGAACGGCACGATCGACGTGTTTAACTCAAGCTTTGCTCTCCAGCCCAACGCCAACTTCCCATTTGCGGATCCGACCATCCCGACCACGCCCGGAAATACTTATCACGCCTTCAACATTCAGGCGATCGGCGGCAGCCTTTATGTCATGTACGCCAAGGTCGGCCCGGATGGCGAAGATGAGGAAGGAGTCGGCAATGGGTTTGTGCGGCGGTTTAATGCCAATGGCGTGAGGGACCTGACCTTCGGGATCAATAATGGCGCTCTCAATTCGCCGTGGGGTTGCACGCTCGCTCCGGCCAGCTTCGGTATCTTTGGCGGCGCCTTGCTGATCGGCAATTTCGGCGAAGGGAATCCGAGCATTCACGCTTACAATTCGACGACTGGCGCATTCCTTGGCACTCTCCAGGACGAGTCCGGTAACGGCATCGAGATCGACGAGCTTTGGGCGCTGAGCTTCGGAAATGGCGGCTCCGGCGGGGATGTTAACACCCTCTATTTTACGGCCGGCACCGCGGAAGAAGAGCATGGACTCTTTGGAAAACTCAATCCGACCATGGCGTCCGCTACTTCATTAATCCAATTTGCCGCTGATAATTTCACGATCGGCGAAGGCAGTGGACACATCCAGATCACGGCGACGCGGATCGGCGACGCCTCGGCCGCCGCGACGGTCAATTATGCGACCTTCGATGAGAGCGAGCCCGATCACGCCTCGCAGAAGTCCGACTACGAGATTGCCGAAGGCACGCTCACTTTTGCCCCGGGCGAGACGAGCAAGACGTTCACCATCCTGGTGGTGAATGACACCTTCGACGAAAACGACGAGACGATCGATCTGGTCCTAACCAATCCGACTGGCGCCGGTGTCGGACTCGGGAGCCCGAACCACGCCGAGGTCACCGTTACTGATAACGATACCGGAGCCCCGGCGACGAACCCGATCGATGACTCCGCCTTCTTCGTTCGCCAGCACTACCTCGATTTCCTGAACCGCGAGCCCGATGCGTCCGGCTTCGCCTTCTGGCAAAATGAGATCACTTCCTGCGGTATGGACGCCCAGTGCATCGAAGTGAAGCGGATCAACGTTTCGGCGGCGTTTTTCCTGTCGATTGAATTCCAGAACTCCGGCATGGCGGCTTACCTCACTCATCGCGCGGCTTTCGGACCGAATGCGTCCGGCTCACCGGCAGCGGTATTGTATGGAAACTTCATGCGCGACCTGCAGGCCTTGGATAATGGCGTGGTGTTCGGTCAACCCGGTTCCGATGCCCAATTGGAAGTGAACAAAGTCGCGTACTACAACGAGTTTGTGACCCGGCCGGAGTTCGTGTCGAAATATCCATCGACCCTGACCAACGAGCAGTATGTCGATAATCTACTCGCGACGGCCGGCCTGTCGCCCAGCGACTTTAGTGTGATGCTGACTAATGGGCAGGAGAACCCACCGACGAGCCCGACGACAACCGGCGGCGCCAGCCGGCCCAACTCCTACGGCACGGCGCGCTTCGTGTTCAATGCCGGGTCGACCGCAATGACCCTGACCTCGACGATTAACAACCTCGACTTCACCGGCTCGCAGAGCGCTGACACGAACGACAACGTCACGAACGCGCATATCCACGCCGGCCCGTCAGTGGCGCCTGGGGTCAACGGCCCTGTCGTCTGGGGCTTCATCGGAACGCCTTTCAACGACAACAATCCGAATGACGCGATCGTGTCGCCATTCGTATCGGGCGTGGGCGCCGCCGTCTTCGGCAAGTGGGACGCGCCTGAGGGCAACGGCACCACCCTGGCGGCGCAGCTCGACAACATCCGCAACGGCCGGGCCTATATTAACTTCCACACCTCGCAGTTTGCTGGCGGCGAAATCCGGGGCGACTTCCCGGCGACTCAACCGTTTCGCGACATGCTGGTCGCCGGGCTAAATGGTATGACCGAGACGCGGGCGACCGTGCTTCGGAAGGTCTCCGAGTTTGGCTTCCTGCAGGCCCGCGAATTCAACACGGCCTTCGTCACGATGGAATACTTCGGATACCTCCGCCGCGATCCGGATACGGCCGGGTTCAACTTCTGGGCCGGCAAACTCAATGGGTTCGGCGGCAACTATATCACGTCGGAGATGGTGAAAGCGTTCCTCAGCGCGAGCGAATATCGGCAGCGCTTCGGACCAATGTAAGTCGGTTTCCCGGTGGCACCTTTTCGCCCCAGCTCGTCCACCGAGCTGGGGCGTTTTGGTTGCAGGCGGCGCGAAATTGACGAGCATTCGGCAGCTCGCTGACGCCCCAATTTTTTAACTCCGTAATCCCTTGAAGCTGCTCCACGTTCTTTTCCCGTTCGCGAAGCGACGCTCGCAGCAGCGCGCCGACACCTTCGACGTTTACCGGCGACGCGCCCTCCATTTTCCGGCGGACCAATCGGGCCCCAATCTCAATGTCTGGTCGCCGGCGGACGCGGAAGGTTCGGTGGACGGAGCGGCGCGGTTCGCTTCCGGCATGTTGCGGAACAGCCGTAAACTGCGACGCCGTTTTCCGAACGCCATCTCGGACGGCGAGGAAGGCGCCTACTGCGAGTGGCTCTGTAGTAACGCCGCGATGAAGCTCGGCTTGTCTCATCGTGCGGTCGAAAACATTTGCCGGGCCTTTCGGAGCGACCCCGGCAAACGCGTCCTCGAGCTTTATCTGCGGTCGCCGAAACTGCGCGACCGTTTTCCGCACGGCCTGCTCCCAGTCGGCCAAAAAAAGTTCGTGCGGTGGCTGCTCCGGGAAGGACGCGCGAAACACAACCTGAGCGCGGCGGAAATTCTCTGGTTTCTCCACGAGACCGCCGAGCAGGTGCCGCAAATGGTCCTCAAGACCTGGCTCATCGATCGCGCCTGGCAAAAGCGCTTTCCCGAGGGCCCAACCTCGTCCGGCAAAGAAGAATTTCTGGCCTGGCTCCGAAAAGAATTTCCCGGCTACGCCGCGTTTGCTTCCAGCAGCGCGCTCGATGCGGTGGTGCCCGCCGCCGAGGAAATGCTTTTGCACCCGGTCAGGAATGGCTCCTCCGGCATTGGCAACGGCGATATCCCGCGCGGAGTGAATATTCTCAGTCACTTCAGTTATCCTTCCGGCATCCAACAGGCCGCGCTCTTCACCAAGCGCGCTCTTGAGTCGGCGCAATTTCGCGTTTCCTGCCGTGACGTCTCGGCGTTTCCTTGTTTCGACGTCGAAGACCGCGCCCCTTTTCTGGGCCTCGAAGTTTTTCCGGTTACCATTATCAATGTCTCGCCGCAGCCATACTTTTCCGTCGCTTATGAACGCGGCGGCCTCCTCCGCCGCTCCGGGGTTTACCGCATCGCCTATTGGGCCTGGGAGCTCGACGCGATTCCAGAAGAATGGGTGGAGCTGCGGCCGCTGCTCGATTGCATCTGGGCGCCCACCCAATTCGTCGCGGACGCTTTCCGGAAACGGATGCCGCTCCCCGTCCGCGAAGTGTTGCCGGGTGTGGAGCTGAGCGAGATCGAGCCGGTCGCGAAAGCCGATCTCGGAATTCCCCCGGCCAATTACGTTTTCCTTTTCATGTTCGACATGTGCAGTCAGATGGTGCGCAAGAATCCCCTGGCCGTGATCGAGGCTTTTCGCGCAGCCTTCAGCCGGTCGGAAAAAGCGACGCTGGTGATCAAGGTCAGCCGCGGCCGGTCGCACCCGGAAGCGTTTGCTCAACTCGAGGAAGCAGCCCGGGAGGCCGGGGTGATTTTGGTGGATGAAGTGCTTTCCCGTGGCCGCGCCTATGGTTTCATCGACATGTGCGATTGCTTCGTCTCGCTC
>JBAPMH010000630.1:0-3974 GCA_049278515.1 Chthoniobacterales bacterium | reverse complement strand
CACGGCCGGCCAAAACGCTGTTGTTGCCGACCAGCTCCTGCCGGGTCGTGCCGGTGGCCAGGAGCGAGATAATTTCTTCCTGCGGCAAGGGCGGCTCGCTGCTAAAGACCGCTTCGGGCGAGAGCATGGTGCCAAACACGTAGACGTGCACGGTGTAATCGCGGATCAGGGAGGTCCCTTGCAAGTCGATCTTTGGGTTAAACGAATCGCTCGGGTCGAAATAAAGAGAGCCGGAGGAAACTTCGAGCCGGCTGAAAGGCAGGGTCGCTTCGACGTTTTGCAAGCGCACAACACCCTGGAGAGCAGGATGCAAACCGGTCCCGGTAACGTGGAGGTCCGTGACCGCTCCGCCGTTCGCCAGGTTACCTCGGATCATGAAGGGATCCTTCGTCTTCACGAAGAGGTCGAACTTCCAATCGCGAATCGGTGGTTCGGGGACGGAAAAATCCGGGCGATCCGAGGGCGGCTGAGGCGCGGGCCGGCCCGGCAAACCGATCGGAATCAGGTCGACATTCTTGAGGAGCGAACTGTTCGTCAGGGCAATATTGCCCGAGACCGTCGCCGCCTTCAACGGACCCACAACCCGGACGTCGGCATCCGCCCGGGCGGTAAGGGTGTCGTTTCGCGCCACCAGAATGCTCTGGGCCTTGAGCTGAAAATCGAGGTTCGGCTCGGTCAGTTTCGGAAACGTCACCTGGCCGGAGACGGTAAACGGTCCGCCGGCGAGGTCGCCGTTGACCCGCTCGAAATGGAGGACATCGCCGGCAAACGTCATCCGCGAATGGAATCCGCTGAGCGAGGGCAGGCTCGAGTTGGTGAACCGCGCCATGTTGATGGTGATATCGCCGGCGCCGCTGAGAATTGGTTTTGCGATCGTTCCATTGATGTTGACGTCGAGCGCGATGTCGCCGTCGAGCTGGGTGATGCCCGGCAAGAATTGGCGCAGGAAATTCACCGAGCTCCGCGGCAACTGGACCTTCCCGCTCAGCGGGGTCTCCTCATCGAACTTCTTTTCCGCGAGAATTTTGGACACGTCGAAGGGAACATTCGCGGTGATCAGCACGGGCTGGATCTTCGTTTGCTGTAAACGGCCGTTGAAAGCGAGCTGATTATTTTGGAGCACGGCGGTGAGGTCGAAGGTGGCCGGCTCGAGTGTCGGGTATTCGGCGCTGTGCAACTCGCGCATCTGGACATCGAGACGGGCCGTGACGTCCGCCAGCGTTCCCTGGGCATCGAGCTTTACGTTAATCAGCCCGGTCGCGCGCGGCGGAGCGCCCAGGTCCTGAAAAAGTTTCTTCAGATCGAGGTTCTCCGATTGAATCGTTGCGACGACTTTTCCATCGGAGGGAAAAAGAGGCCGGCCGGTCCCGATATTTTTCCAGACGAACGGCAGCAAAACATAGCCGGCGGCGTATTTCGCCTGGCCCTGGTCGATCTGAATTTTGCTGATCTCGATGGTGGAATCCTTCGCGGTCAGGATGGCCTGGAAATCCATCTTGTCGCTCCCGAGAAAGATTGTGGGAACATTGAGGCCTTCGGGCGAATAATCGGCGTCGATATTTGCCTGGAGCGCCTGGAGGTTCGCATAGCGTCCTTTCTCCAGCTTCAATTTCAGCGTCCCGGAGTTTTTGAATTCCGCCGCTTCGCCGCTGCCCTGCCAGTCGATGACGAGCGAACCGCCGAGCTCGTTATTGTTGCCGAACGCGGCCAGGACCGGTTTCAAGCGCGCGAGGTCCGCCACATTCATGGAGAGCTGGCCGTTATAACTCCACGGCCGGTCGAGCGAGAACACGCCGGAGCCCGCGATGAAATCCCGTTCGTTCAGCTTCGCGGTGAAATCGTTCAGGTAAACGACATTGCGGACGACGCTGACCTGGGCGGTTACCTCCGGGATCGTGAGATTGCGGAATTTCAGGTTCGACCCGTAAATCGTCAGCTGCCCGTCCGCCTTCCCGTCCGTGGAGGTCAATTCGCCGGAAACCTGAAGCGGGCCGGTGATTCGATTCGGGGAATCCTCCGGCCAATAATCTCCCAGCTCGATCGCCCCCACCGCGATGGAAAAAGTCGCGGGCTGCGTGCTGTATTGCGCGAAGTCGTCGGGCAGAAGGTAATTACCCGAGGCGGTAATCGTGTTGCCTTTCCGCAGAGCGACGAACTTATCGACTTTCACGTTGGGCCCGTCGCTGCTGATATCGGCCACCGCCGAATCGAAAATGTTTTCGCCCGAATGTCCCTCGGTCATTTCCACATGAATCTCGGAATGAAGGTCGGTGTAATACATTTTGCGCTGGTTGGCCGGCGGCATCTGCTTGCTCGCTTTCAGCGTCCCCGCGAACTTCGCCGCCCCGACGTCACCGGAAGCGACCGGTCCGCCGGAGAAAGAAAGCTCAGCCCGAAGGAGGGCGTCCTTGATTTCCGCCGTGCCGGATACCGTCGCCGAACCACTCACCGGCTGCGGAAAACGCGCGGTCAGCGATTCGAGATCGGGCAGCTCTCCATCGATCTGGAACTGGGCGCCATAACGGCCGAACTCCCGAATGTGACCGGGAAGCTCCGTTCTTCCCTTGAAAGCGATCTTGTTCAGGCCGGTGCTGGCTTCGCCTGAATCCAGGGTTGCAAATCCCCCGTCCGCCGTCGCGAAAATGGTTACCCGATCGAAAAAGAGGCTCTCTTGCCGGAGATTATTAATCTGGGCCTCTAGCGAACCTCTCCAGGTTTTCGGCGCGTCGAGCGTTCCGTTGGCTTCTACTCTGAGTTGCTGAACATCGCCGGCCAGGAATTCGGGAGGGCGGCCGAGGTAGCCACGCAAGGTATCGAGTGAAACGTTCGCCGCCATCAGGCGGAGCTTCATCTTCACGGATTCCGCCGTTTCGCTGAGCGCAAACGATCCCGCCACGGTACCGCCCGCGAGCGAGGCATCGAGAACCATTTCAAGCGAGCGAGCCGCGATGTGCGAGGCGTCGAAGGCGATGAGCCGAAACTGGTTTTGCTCATCCAGGACCAGCCCGCTGATCACCAGGTTCTTGTTGGTGTAGGAGGTTTTCGCCGAAATGTTCGTCCAGGCGTCGGCGTTCGGAATCTGCAGGGTGGAAGCTTTCAGCTCGCCCGCATTCTTCGGATCGAGCTGAAGCGTGAAATGGTCCAGAACGAAATCTGGTTTCTCAGTGGTGGACCGGACGAGCACGCTGGCGTCGGAAATCAGGAGCCGCTCCGGAAAGACGGGAAACAATCGGAGCCGCTCATCCGGCGGCGGAATCTTGGGTTTCAGCGATGCCTTGGCCGGGTCCAGGACCACCCGCGCCGTGCGCAGCTCCACATTTTTCAACAGCTCTGTGGGGCCCCGGCGCATCCAGTCCCACAAACTGTAATCCGCGCGAAGGTAATTAACGTCGATCGATTCGACGATGGCGGGGCCCACCGGGGAAACGTGAAGATTTCGGATCGCCAGGCTGGTGAAGATGGAGCCTTCAAAGGTGCCTTCGACCTTCAGGTTTTCCTTCGCGGCCGCGCGATCCACCAGGGTCCGGACGATTCGGAAAACGATCGGCCGGTGGAAGATAAGAAGCAGCGCCAGGAGAACGAGAAGGGCACGGCCCGTCCGGCGCCGCCAGGGCCGAGGGCGTTTTCCAGGCGTCTGGCTGAGTTCATCCACGAGGGCGATAATCTATTTCCACGAGGGTAAAGAGCAACCATGGGCCGCTTTGTTAAGACCAGCCGCGCGGGGAAGTGCGTATTCAGCGTAAATACGATGAAAACGAATCAGCTCCCCCTCCAGATGAAGGAGGCCTTTCGGAATTTCGTATTGGAACCAGATTTTCCCTGTCTCGGCGCAAAAGCCGCCTTCAATTCGGATTCGCAAACCATCACGGTTTTCGGCGAGCTCGGCAGTCTCGAGACAACGAAAGCGCTGGCTGCTGCGCTCTCCAAATTCACACGCTCTCTGCCGTCATCCCGAGCGAAGTCGAGGGACCCCG
>JBAPMH010000629.1:0-5373 GCA_049278515.1 Chthoniobacterales bacterium | reverse complement strand
TGGTACCTCGCGCGGTTTCCTCAATTCCGGGAACAATCTCATGAAAATAGCCCAGCGCTTTAGCGCTGGGTTTCCCGTGTGTTCTTCGACCAAGTCCCGAAGGGACGAAAGAATGCATCGGAGCCGTCGCCCTCCAATTCAGGCCGGTCCGGCTCGAACACCAAAGCAGGCGGAACCGCGCTGGTACCTCGCGCGGTTTCCTCAATTCCGGGAACAATCTCATGAAAATAGCCCAGCGCTTTAGCGCTGGGTTTCCCGTGTGTTCTTCGACCAAGTCCCGGAGGGACGAAAGAACGCATCGCAGCCGTGCCCTGGCGTCGCCGCACTCCGCCCTCCATTTCAGGTTTTCATTACCCCGAAAAATTTTTGCGTGGGTGGGCACTCTGGCCTAAAGCAGTTGTATGTCCGGGTACGAGCCAGAGCCCGATCGAGTCTGGGACGAATACGAATGGGAACGTTTTCTCCAGCAGCAGGATCATAAGACCGAGAAATACATGGAGTTGCTCGAGAAGTATCTCGATCATCCCCAACGCGACCAGATCATCGCCCGCGAGATGGGCTGGACCCAGTTGCTCAATGAGGAGGGCGATTCGTGGAGCGATGAAGTCGACGCTATGATCGCGGAGGAAAATCGGGCTGTGGGCGGCGACGCCGCGGCGGCGGAAGATGGCTCGAATTTTATCGACGGATTCGAGGACCACACTCTCTATCGCGCCGCCTTTGCCCTGACCGTCTGGATCGACCAGCTCTTCGACGAGCATCCTTCTTTGCAAAACGCGCCGGCGGCGGTCAAGCTCGCGACCCATTCCGCTCTGGCCAGCGCCAAACTGGCGGCAGCCCTGAGCGATGACGACGTGGACGAGATTGGGATGACGATCGCCTATCTCAAGCGGGCCCTGAAGGCTATCACCGTATCGATGGAAGCGGGGGCGCAGCTTCTGGCTGAGCAGCTCATCACCCCGCGCCAGCACGGCGTCCTTCAGCAGCGCCTCTTCGAGGTCCGCGATGGAATCATTACGCTCATGGGCCAGTACCGCGGCGAATGGCTCCGGCGCTTCGGCCCCGAAGGCTATCGCGGTTGAATGAAATAGAGCCCGGCTCCGTCAAATCATGCATACGGAAGCGACTCCGGCTCAGGCCGATGTCTCGGAACTCGATCTGGTCAAACAGTGCCAGGCCGGGAACACCGAAGCATTCGACCAGCTGGTAAGCCGTTACCGGACACGGGTTTTTGGCATGATTTATAACATGGTACATAACGAGCAGGACGCCTGGGACCTCGCCCAGGACAGCTTCCTGAAGGCGTGGAAGTCGATCGGACGCTTCCGCGGCCAATCCTCTTTTTACACCTGGATGTACCGGATCGTGACCAACGTGACGATCGATTGGCTGCGCAAAAAGCAGGTCAAAGGGAGCGGGACGGAGTTTGACGACGCGGTCCAACTAAGGGAAATCGATCCGGCCTCGCGGACGGTGCCGAAGGCGGACGCTTTGCCTCATAAACGGATGGAGCGACAGGAAATCCGGGCCCGGATCGATGCGGCGATTGAGCAGCTTTCGCCCGAACATCGGGCGGTAATTTTGATGAAGGAAACCGAAGACATGCAATACCACGAGATTGCGGAAGCACTCGGCTGCTCGATCGGCACGGTGATGTCCCGGCTTTTCTACGCCAGAAAAAAATTGCAAAACCTCCTGAGGGACCTCTATGAAAACGTTTGAAGAAAAATGGACGGCGTGGATTGACGGCGAGCTCGCCGGCGATGAGCTGGCGAAGTTTGAAGCCTCGTTGCCCGACCGGGCCGCGGCTGAAGCCGAAAAGCGCGACGCCCTGAAGCTTCAAACCTTTTTGAAAGAGCACCTCCCGGCTCCCGCGATGGGGAACGAGGAGTTTTTCCATCATCAATTACGGGAGCGGATCGCGGCCGAGACGCGGGTCGAGAATCCCGCCGAGAGCGATGCCGGCAGTCCGGTCTGGTGGCCGATCGGCCGGCTGGTCTGGGTTGGGGCCACGGCCCTCGCGATCTTTTCCGTCTGCACCTTTTTCGTCATGCGGGAAACGCCGACGGGCGATCAATCGCAGTATCTTTCTCAAATTCTGAATGCGCGGGTCGATCCCGTGGTGAGTCCGAACGCGACCATTACGATGTTCGAATCAAAGGAAGACAAAGTGACAATCGTTTGGGTCGAAGGATTGCAGTCGCTCCCGTCGGAGTACGCCTCAAAATAGTTTCCGGTCATGCTACGACGCTGCTTTCTGCTGCTGGGCCTAGGGCTGGCGCTGATTTTCAGCGGCGTGGAAGCGCGCGGGGCCGAGACGGTCTGGAGCGGCCTCGTGATCGCAACCAATGCGGCAAAACCGGAGCCGGTCTCGCCCGATCTGGTTTACCTGGAGGAAACACTCAAGGATTGGTTCGGTTACAACCAGTTTAAGGTGATCGGCCAATCGCGCGCGGTTCTGGTCACCGGCTCGGAGGATTGGCTGGCGCAGAGTAAATATTTTTCTCTCCACATCGATTCCAAGGAAGGAAACGGCAAGGCGGGCTACCGGGTGAACCTGAAGTTGTTTCAGGAGAAGAATCTTCTCCTGGAATGGGAAGCGAAGCTGAGCAAGGGGCGTCCGATCATTGTTAAGGGCCCGCAGGTGGGCGATGGGCAATTGTTGTTGCTCCTGGTGGTGCAGTAGCGCCGAATCCCGGCATTAGCAGATCATGCTCATGATCATGATCTTGCTTCAGACGCGACGTGTCTCCAAAGGATCAGGAGCAAGATCAGGAGCATGAGCATGACAAGAAGCTGCGTTCCTTGATCCAGTGCGCTTGCGCTGTTAATTGCTCGATGCGCGTTTCGCATTTTCTCATCGCCTTCTCGCTTATGACCGCCACCCGTTTAACCGCCGAGAAACCTTTCGATTTCGCCAGCACGCCGGGAAAACTGCCGAAGAATGTCGTGCCGGAAGAGTATGCGATTCGGATCACGCCGGATGTGGAAAAACGTTCGTTCACTGGATCGGAGACGATCAGGATCGACGCGCGGGAATCTGTCGCGCAGGTGGTCCTGAACTCTGCCGAGATCAAAATCAACAAGGCTGCGATTGACGGGAAAGCCCTTCCCGCCTCCGCGATCAAGACGGATGAGAAAAACGAAACGCTCACGCTGACGGCGAAGTTAACTCCCGGGAAGCACCAGCTCGATCTGGAGTTCACCGGGAAGATCAATCAGCGCGGCATCGGCCTTTACTACGCGCCGTATCAGGAACAGGGCTCGGGAGCGAAGAAGATTATGCTCGGGACGCAGTTCGAAGCGACCGATGCGCGCCGGATGTTCCCCTGCTGGGATGAACCGAGTTTTCGGGCCCGGTTCCAGTTAACGGCCGTTATTCCGGAAAATTTCACGGCGGTCTCGAACATGCCCGTCGAAAAAGAAACCAAAGTGGCCGGAGGGAAAGAATTGCGCTTCGGCGTTACGCCTTCCATGGCGAGTTATCTCAACGTCTTTTGCGCGGGCGAGCTCGACGCGATCCAGATCAAGAAAGGGGAGGTCACCCACGGCGTGGTCGCCACGAAAGGCAAAGCGGAGATGGGCCGCTACGCCCTGGAAAGTTCGCAGCAAATTCTCGAATATTTCAACGACTACTTCGGCCAGCCTTATCCGTTGCCGAAGCTCGATCATATCGCCGTTCCCGGCGGGTTCGGCGGCGCCATGGAAAACTGGGGCGGAATTACCTACTTCGAGTCCGCGCTCCTCTTCGACCCGGAACGTTCTTCGGCTCATACCAGACAGGCTATCTACGAAGTCATCGTGCATGAGACCGCTCACATGTGGTTCGGCGATCTGGTCACCATGGCGTGGTGGGACAATCTCTGGCTCAACGAAGGGTTCGCCTCCTGGATGGGGACTAAAGTCTCGGCAAAGTTCAATCCGGACTGGGAAGTCTGGCTCGCCAAGAGCACGCCGCGCGATCCGATGCGCCGCCACGGGATCGGCAAGGAAGCGGCCATGGAAGGCGACGCGCGCTCGACGACCCACCCCATTCAGCAGCCGATCAAAACCGAGGCGGAAGCCAACAGCGCGTTCGACGACATCACCTACCGCAAGGGCATGTCGTTCATCCGAATGCTGGAGAGTTTCCTCGGGGAGGATGTTTTTCGGGACGGCATCCGGCGCTACATGGCGGCGCACAAACTCTCGAACACCACCACGACCGATTTGTGGAACGCGCTCGGCGAAGCCTCCGGCAAACCGGTGGTGGAAATCGCCGCGGCCTGGACCCAACAGCCCGGGTTCCCAGTCGTAAAGGTCGCCCGAGACGGCGCCGGCAAAATCATTTTGACGCAGGAGCGATTCACGGTGCACTTCGACAACGCGCCGCCGCTGGAATGGAAGATCCCCCTCACCTACGCCGTTCCCGGTGAGCCGGCCGCAGCCGGCGTGCTCATGACGTCGAAGTCGATGGAATTGCCCGGAACTTCCGGCGATCGCGCGATCAAACTGAATGTTGAGGGCGCAGGAAATTACCGGGTTCAATACGATGAGGCGTCCTGGAAATTGCTCCTGGCGGATTTGCCGAAGCTTAGTGTCCCGGACCGGGTCAATTTGCTCACGGACGCCTGGGCCATGGTCCAGGCCCACCGGGCCCCGCTCTCCCTTTACCTCAGGCTCCTGGAAAAGCTCCCGACGAAAACGGAGCTGGCCGAGCGCGAGCAGGTCATTCACGTCTTCGATTTTATCAATCGTCTGCTCGCGACCGAACCGAGCCGGGCCGAGTTTCAAAAATACGCCCGCTCGGTTTTGCGGCCGACGTTCGACGCCGTCGGTTGGGAACCGAAGGATGGCGAGGCGGTAAAGATCGCGCTGCTTCGAGCCAGCGTGATCAAGGCTCTCGGCGATTTGGATGACAAGGAGATCGTGGCGGGCTGCCGGGAACGCTTCCAGAAGTATCTGGCCGATCCGAAATCGCTCGCGCCCGATTTGCGGGCAGCCGTCCTGGCGGTAGTCGGGCGTTATTCCGATGAAGCGACCTGGAATAAGCTCCACGAGCTCGGGCTCAAGACCACCAGCATCGAAGAGAAAGCGACCTACTACAATGCGCTCGCGGCGGCGATTGATCCGAAGCTCGCGGCGCGGACTCTCGAAATCGCGCTCGGAGACGAATTGCCCACGAGTCGCGCGACGTACCTTGTCTCGAGGGTGGGCCGGGAGAGCGAGCATCCCGAGGTGGCCTGGACGTTCGCGAAAGCGCACATGAAACAATTGCTGGCCAAAACGGACGCGCTTGGTGCGAACAGTTACGCGCCGGGATTGTTCACGCTATTTTCCGATCCCGCCCGCATCGCCGAGCTGGAACGCTACGCGAAATCGGATTTGCCGGCG
>JBAPMH010000628.1:0-1635 GCA_049278515.1 Chthoniobacterales bacterium | reverse complement strand
GAATGGATTGGCTCCGGGCCAGTCATCGAAAAATTCTCGCCGATCGACGGCAAGCTTCTGGCGAGAGTCAAAACGGCGACCGAGGCGGAATACGAAAAAACGATCGTTCGCGCCCAGGAAGCTTTCGAAAAATGGCGCGTTACTCCAGGACCGGTCCGCGGCGAAACCGTGCGACAGCTCGGCAACGCCCTGCGCGAACTGAAGTCCGAGCTCGGGCAGCTCGTCACGCTCGAATCCGGTAAAATTATCGCCGAAGGCGAAGGCGAGGTGCAGGAGATGATCGATATTTGCGATTTCGCCGTGGGCCAATCGCGAATGCTCTATGGGCTTACGATTCAATCGGAAAGACCGAATCATCGGCTGATGGAGCAATGGCATCCACTCGGCTTGGTGGCGGTGATTTCCGCTTTCAATTTCCCTGTGGCCGTCTGGTCGTGGAACGCCGCCCTGGCGGCGATCTGTGGGGATGCCACGATTTGGAAACCATCGGAAAAAACTCCGCTGACCGCGATTGCAGTCATTAAGATTGCGGAGCGCGTCTGCCGGGAAACGGGCGCGGAGCCTGCGATCTTTTGTTTGCTCATCGGGGATGGCCCTTCGATTGGCCGAAAGCTGGCGACCGATCGTCGCATTCCGCTGGTCTCGGCCACCGGCTCGACGCGCATGGGTTTCGACGTCGCCAAAGAGGTCCATGGCCGCCTTGGTCGCACCGTTATGGAACTGGGCGGCAACAACGCTCTGATCGTCGCTCCAACGGCCGACCTGGATATGGCGACCAGCTCGATCTTTTTCGGCGCGGTCGGGACCGCCGGCCAGCGTTGCACCTCGACGCGGCGCATCATCGTGCATGAATCGGTGGCCGGCGAAGTGCGTAACCGGCTTCTTGCCGCCTACAAATCGGTCAATATCGGCAATCCGCTCAAACGCGAGACTTTGATGGGACCGCTGATCGACCAGGCATCGGTCGAGAACGTGCAGCGCTCCATCGAGAAGGTGAAAAGCGAGGGCGGAGAGATCCTCTACGGCGGCGAGAAGCTTGCGGGCGATGAGTTTCCGGGCGGTTGCTATATGAAGCCGTGTCTCGCGACGGCGAAGCCAAATTTCGAGATCGTGCAGGAAGAGACTTTCGGGCCCCTGGCTTACCTGATGACTTACCGCGACTTCGACGAAGCGATGGCGATCCACAACGGAGTGACGCAGGGATTGAGCTCGTCGATTTTCACCAACGACATGCGGGAGGCGGAGAAATTTTTGAGCGCGGCCGGCAGCGATTGTGGAATCGCTAACGTCAATACCGGAACGAGCGGGGCGGAGATCGGCGGCGCTTTTGGCGGGGAGAAAAATACCGGGGGCGGCCGGGAGAGCGGGAGTGACTCGTGGAAGAGCTATATGCGCCGCCAGACGAACACGATCAATTTTTCCAGCGAGCTGCCGCTTGCGCAGGGGATTCAGTTCGGCGCAGGCGAGGGGAGCTCGACTGTCTAGCTGGGGCGCTATAAAATTTGTCAGTCCTTTGGCGCGAGTAAGGCGACCAATTTCTCGAAGCGCGGGTCACCGCGAAGCGGGTCCCAAAGAGGCTGTAATTTGAGATAGCCATAGCTGACGAAGTTCGGCACACGTTCTACATTCTCAAGT
>JBAPMH010000627.1:0-23033 GCA_049278515.1 Chthoniobacterales bacterium | reverse complement strand
GGCCAAGACCGAGGACCCCGCCACGATCCAGGTCGCACGTCTCGAACGCAGCGGCGACATCAGCTTCATCAGGAAGCAAGAGTAGTCGCGCCTGCCGCGCCGTAGCCTTGCGGAGGCGGGTTGGACGTTGGACGTTCTCTCCATGTCCCACGATAAGCTCTTCATCCCTGGCCCGGTCGAGGTCTCGCCGAAAACCATGGCCGCCTTTTCCCGGCCTATGATCGGCCATCGCAGTGAAGACTTTAAGAATCTCTACCGCGACGTTCACCCGGGCCTTCAGCAACTGTTTGCCACGAAACAGCCGGTTTTTCTCTCCACCTCATCGGCCTGGGGGGTCATGGAGGCGTCGGTCCGCAACCTGGTCGACCGCGGGGTCCTTTGCTGCATGTGCGGCGCGTTCTCCGACAAATGGTTCGACGTCGCCAAACGTTGCGGCAAGAACGCCGAGCCGCTCAAGGTCGAGTGGGGCAAGCACATCGATCCCAGGGAAATCGACGCCAGGCTGGCGATGGGAAAATTCGATACCGTTGTCTTGATTCACAGCGAAACCTCGACCGGCGTCATGAATCCCCTCCCCGAGATTTGCTGCACCCTCGCCAAATACCCCGAGGTCGCGTTGATCGTTGATACAGTTTCCTCTTTTTCCGGCGTCAAAATTGAGATGGACGCGCTCGGCATCGACGTGATGCTCACTGGCGCGCAAAAAGCCCTCGCGCTGCCGCCGGGCTTTTCTCTCTTCTCCGCCTCCGATAAAGCTTTTGCGCGCGCTGAAAAAATCCCGAACCGTGGATACTACTTCGATTTCCTCGAGTTTAAGAATCAACAGGCCGAATGGATGACCCAAAGCACCCCGAGCATTGGTCACATCCACGCCCTGCAATCCAAGCTCGCTGAGATCTTCGAAGAAGGTCTGGCGGCGCGTTTCGCCCGGCATGCCCGGACGAACGCCCTCGTTCACGATTGGGTCCGGCGCACCGGCTTCGACTTCTTCGCCGAGGAGGGCTTCCGAACGAAGACACTTACCTGCGTGAAGAACAGCAAAGGGATTGACGTTCTCGCCATGACGAAGAAGCTGCGCGAGAAACATCACCTCGTCATCGATCCAGGTTACGGCCCGATTCGCGGCAAGACATTCCGCCTCTCGAATATGGGCGACGAAACCGAAGAAACGGTTTCGCATCTCCTGGCGTGTTTAGACGACGTGCTCTAGATCGAGCCGTATTGGAGCGGATGAGGTTTGCTATCCTCTACAGTCCCTTTATCGCGTTTGCCTTCCAGCTGCTCGCATCCGGGAGCCTGATATCTGCGGAGATTTCAGCGGTAGATAACTGGGAGGATCAATCTCGCGTCGTAGTTACGGCTCAAGCTGAGCCGGAATCGTTGACCTCCCCTTCTGCCGGGAAGGCAGCAGAACAGAAGGCCGGGATTCCAGGAGGTTTCTCGATCCGAACTCCGGAGGAGATGGAACGAGGGCGGGCGTCGAATTTCGAGGACTTGCTCCAGCGAAGTCCGGGAGTCTTTCTGCAAACGGACAACGGAACTGAAGTCACCAGGGTCTCAATCCGCGGGTCGGGAATCTTGTCGGAGGACGAGCCGTTGGGCGTGCAATTCCTGCTCGACGGACTCACTCTCAACCAGGCCGACGGCGAAGCGATTCTGGAAGACTTCGATCTGGCCACAGTGAAGTACGTCGAAATCTTCCGCGGCTCCAATGCCTTCAAGTACGGCTCAATCACTCTCGGCGGCGCGATCAATCTTGTGACGATGACCGGTTACGAGATCGATCCGTTTCAAGTTCGGCTCGAAGGCGGAAGTTTTGGATATTTTCGTGGCCAGCTCACGTTTGGCGGTGTGGCCGGCCGGTCTGATTACATCGGCTCCGTCATGGGCCGATTTCGGGACGGTTTCCGAGATCACAGCACGGAGAACACGGAGCGGATTTTCGGCGATGTGGGCTACAAGTTCAGCGACCATCTTGAAAATAGGTTCTATGTGACCCTCGACCGCGTCGATCGCCAATTGCCCGGCGGATTAACCAAGGATGAACTCAACGACAATCCGGAGCGGGCGAACGCGGACGCCGTCGTGCAGGACTTTCACAAGAAGTGGGAGTTCGTCCGGCTGGCCGACAAGATCAGCTATCGAAATAATGGTTACGAATTCGATGCCGGGATGTTCTGGTTCCACCGAAACGTGGAGGAACGCGTCTTTTTCGAGGAGGATTTCCGTGAGGGTATCACCGCGTTCTATTCGGACGATTATGGCATTACCCTGAACTTCGTGACGCACGACGAGCTGTTTGGCCGGCGAAACATTTTTACTCTCGGCGCCAGCCCGCAGCTCGAAACCGAAGTGAGCCAAAACTTTGAAAACCTCCGCGGCCATCGCGGGCAAACCACAGCCCTCAACTCGAGCCGGGCGATCAACGCTCCGCTTTACCTGGAAAACCAGCATTACCTAACCGGCCAACTCTCCCTTTTCCTCGGAATGCAGGCCATTTACGCGCAACGACGGTTTGAAGACCATTTCCTTAGCGACGACCAAGGGGACCAGTCGAACGAACAGGATTTTTACGGTTGGAATCCCAAGGCTGGCCTGCTTTACGAGTTAGACAAACAGAACCAGGTCTTCCTGAACTTCGCTGGAAGCTGGCAACCACCCTCGTTCAACAACATGGTCGAGTTTGCAGAGGGCGAAAATTCCAGTGTTATCTACAGGCCGCTTCACCCGCAGCGGGGACAAACTCTGGAGCTCGGCACCCGAGGCGAACAGGGACGTTTCGAGTGGCAATTATCCTTTTATCGCACCTGGTTGCGGAACGAACTACTGGAGCTCAACGACGCCAATGGAAACGAAATTGGGGCCGTGAACGTCGAGCGCTCGTTCCACCAGGGGATTGAGGCAGGTCTCGACATCGAATTGCTGGATTCCGTTTTTCCAGGAAAGAAAAAAGAGGGCGGTGAAGACCGGCTAACGTTCAGTCAGACCTACACGCTGAACGACTTTCACTTCGACAATAATTTCGTCTACGGCGACAACCGCATCGCTGGGGTGCCCCAACATTTCTACGAAGCGGAATTGCTTTACGCGACCGCTTCCGGCTTTTACGCCGGACCGAATCTGCAGTGCAACCTCACACGTTACCCGGTCGATCAGGCCAACACACTCTTCGCCGATTCCTACGCGTTGCTCGGGTTCAAAATCGGTTATCGACCGAAGAAGGGTTTCTCCATTTTCTTCGAAGCGAAGAATTTGAAGAACAAGCGGTTTGCCTCCGCGGTGGATCCGATCGCCGACGCGCGGACTGCTTCCGGGGCACAGGTCTTCCATCCGGGTGACGGCCGTGCCTTCTACGGCGGTGTGTCTTGGAATTGGTGAAGACGAAAATCGCCGGCGGGAAAGAGGAAGGGCGCCTTCGTTTCCGAAAGCGCCCTCCGTTTAATGGCGATAAGCCGAATTCTGTCCCCGAATTTCTTCGGAGGATGATCATTTGTCTCGGCGCCCTTGCGTGAACCGATGCATGTGTCACTAGCTGTGGCTAGCCTGGTCCTCGTTTCAGCCTTGAACGGCAATGTTTGAAAGAGCGTTTCGGTTTCGCGGCGCCGGAGAGAATTTTTTTGCCGCCTTCCTTAATGCTCTCAATCAACTCTGCGAAGAGTTGTTTTTTCATGGGAATTCTTTCGAAACACTCGTGAAAGCAATGAGCCTTCCTGCTACTTCGGAAATCGTCCCGCCAGGATATCGCCGATCCAAATATCTTCGTCGAGCGCTTCCCACCGAAGAGCCCGACCCTGCACGCGTAAGGTGACTTGCTGGAGCATCTCAGAACGAGCAGCAGCGAGCCGTGGAAACTTTGAGGCCGGAAAGCTGATCGTGCGCTCGTCGCCGAGCTCGATAAAGATGCGGCGATCGTCAATCCAGCAGCGCACGGCCTGCGGTGCTTCCGTCTCCACTTCAGCGGTTGCCATGGAATCGATGATAAGCTTCGACCAGGAAATCGCAATTCTTCTCAACTAACCGGCGGATGTCGTTCACCTCGGTTGGCGAGAATCCATAATTGAAAGCAGCAGAAATCGGCTGCAGCCAAAACTTCATTTCGAAGTCTTCACGCGAAACGTGAATGTGCGGCGGTTCGTTCGATTCGCGGCTATAGAAATGGAACCGGTAGGGCCCGATCCGCAAGACTGTGGGCATTTGCCTTATTCTGCGGTACGCCGACTAAGGCATCAATCCGAGATCGCATCGAACAAAAGGAGGAAGGGCGCCTTCGTTTCCGAAAGCGCCCTCCGTTTAATGGCGATAAGCCGAATTCTGTCGCCGTGATTGCTCACGCGGATGATCATTTATCTCATCCCGCGTTTGGCGGGACGCCTCCCGCAGAGCGGGATGATGCGACGATACCCGAGGGTCAGCGGACCGGCTGTCCTGCCTCTGTTTTGTCTTGCACCACATGGGGTTTTTCGTGCCTCGCGGATTACTCCGCGAGCGGTGAGCTCTTACCTCGCCTTTTCACCCTTGCCTGACCTTCGTTGCCAAAGAACCGGCGGTGTCTTTTCTGTGACACTTTCCGTCACCGCGATTTTGCAACCGCGGCGCCCGCGTGTTTTCCGCGGCATGCTGCCGTATGGTGTTCGGACTTTCCTCTCCGAATTGCTTCGGAGCGATCATCTGCCATCGGAGGGACTGTACCACAGGCTTCCGAAACAGGAAAGGCCTACGACGGAAAAGGCGACGGAACGGTAACCAAAAACCAGCACACCATCGCGAGAGCGATCACGAGTTTGCCGATGATTCCGGCCAGGTTCCCGAGGACGGTCCCCCAACCCGCGCGGCCCGCGCTGACCAGACGTTTGCCGGCCAGGAGTTCGCCGGCAATCGCGCCGAGGAGCGGCCCAACCAACAGGCCAGGGAATGGATAAAAGAGACCGGCAATGGTGCCAATTGCGGCGCCGAATCCTCCCCATTTCGTGGCGCCAAATCGCTTCGCCCCGAAATATCCGCTCCCGAATTCCAAGGCGTAGGAAAACAGAGTCAGGACGATCAACCCGGCGATGTTCCACCATCCGAGGCTCTTTCCGGGAACCATTACCTGGTGAATGATCGCCGCTGCCAGAATGACGACCGCGCCGGGAACGAACGGCAATACGGTCCCGATCAGCCCCACTGCCATCAAGACAATCGCGATCAGCCACCAAAGCAATTCCATGTGTTGTCCTTAAACCTTTTGACCATGCCCCCGCTGTTTCTATACTTGATTCCCCTCGATTAACCCAAACCGGAGAATTTTTATGGCACTCGCAGTTGGAACAAAAGCTCCCGATTTTTCCCTCGCAACCAAGACCGCGGAAGGTCCGAAACAGGTCAAGTTGAGCGAGAATTTCGGCAAAACAAACACCTTGCTCCTCTTTTTTCCGATGGCTTTCACCGGCGTCTGCACGACGGAAATGTGCGGCGCGAGCAGCGAACTCCAGCAATACACCGATCTGAACGCGAGTGTTTACGGCATCAGCGGCGACAATCCGTTCGCGCAGGAAGCGTGGGCGCAGAAGGAAAAAATCACCGTGCCGCTCCTGAGCGATTACGAGCACAAGGTAGCGAAGGAATATGACGTCATGTACGAATCGTTCCTGCCGCAGATCAATCTTGGAATGGGAGGCGTGCCCAAACGCTCGGCCTTTATCGTGGACCGCAACGGCGTTATTCAGTACGCCGAGAGCAACGACGACGCGAAACAACTGCCGGACTTCGACAAGATCAAAGCGAAGCTGGCGGAACTGAAGTAAATTTAAGCGATGTTAGAGGAACTCAAAAAACTCGTCAGCCGTGTGCCCTTTGTTCCATTTAGGATCACGATGAGCAGCGGTCTGCAAATTGCCGTGAGAAGCCGCGAACACATCATCGTCAGCTCAAAAGGAAACTTAGTGGTCGTCGAGGATGACGAAGGGTTGTTCGAAATTGTGCCGCTCCTCCATATTACGTCGTTGCAGGCACGTGAACCCGCTGTGTAATGAACGACGAATTTAAGACGCTGAAGAAGTTCGACGCTGGGCACGGCCGGGAAGGATCCCTGCATTCGCTTCCGGCGCTGGAAGAACAGGGTGTCGGGCCGATCTCGCGATTACCCGTCAGCATTCGCATTGTTCTCGAATCGGTCCTGCGAAATTGCGATGGGAAAAAAGTCCGCCGGAAAGATGTCGAGACCCTGGCAAACTGGAATGCGAAGACTCCCGCCAACGAGGAAATCCCCTTTGTGGTGGCACGGATCGTCCTGCAGGATTTTACCGGCGTCCCTTTGGTGGTGGACCTCGCGGCCATGCGAAGCGCCGTGAAAGAAGTTGGCGGCAACCCCGGGATCATCGAGCCGCTCGTGCCGGTGGATCTCGTGGTCGATCACTCCGTCCAGGTCGATTTTGCCGGCTCGGCGGAAGCCCTCCGCCTCAACATGGAAATGGAGTTCAAACGCAATCGCGAACGTTACCAATTCCTGAAATGGGGCCAGCAGGCTTTCAAGACATTCGGCCTCGTGCCTCCCGGGATCGGCATCGTCCACCAGGTCAACCTGGAGTATCTCGCGAAAGGCGTGTTGAGCTCTCAACTCTCAACTAACAACTCTCAACTCTTCTACCCCGATACGCTGGTCGGCACGGATTCGCACACCACGATGATCAACGGGCTCGGGGTCGTAGGCTGGGGTGTGGGCGGAATCGAGGCGGAAGCGGGGATGCTCGGGCAGCCCGTTTATTTTCTGACGCCGGAAGTGGTGGGCGTGCACATGACCGGCCAATTGCGGGAAGGGGTTACCGCCACCGATCTGGCGCTGCACATCACCCAGATGCTGCGCGCCCAAAAAGTTGTCGGGAAATTTGTCGAATTTTATGGCGAAGGCGCCGCCTCGCTTCCCCTGCCCGATCGCGCGACGGTCGGGAACATGGCGCCGGAGTACGGCGCCACCATGGGCTATTTCCCGGTCGACATCGAGTCGGTCAATTATGTGCGGGCCACGGGCCGCACCGACGAGCAATGCGCCGCGTTCGAGAATTATTTCCGCGCCCAGAAAATGTTTGGGATGCCGCGGAAAGGCGACATCGATTACAGCGTGGATCTGGAACTGAACCTGGCTGAAGTGCAGCCGAGCGTCGCGGGCCCCAAGCGTCCGCAGGATAGAGTCAATCTTCCGGAACTCGGCAGCGTCTTCCGTTCTCTGCTCGAAAAATCCGTGAAGGATGGCGGTTATGGAAAGACGAATGGCGACCTCGGAAAACTGCATTTCATCAACCTGAACGGGACGCCGCCAGCCCAGGGCGAAATGGTTTCCACCGACAACCGGGATCAGGGCATTGAGCCCGGCGACGAACGGAACAAGGTCGAAATGGTGGCGAACCGCCCAACGCCGGACTCGGTGGAGGAAATCGACGCGAAACCCGGCGAGACGTTCGCCCACGGCCAAAGCCGCATTGGGCACGGCAGCGTGCTGATCGCGGCCATTACCAGTTGCACGAACACAAGCAATCCGAGCGTTATGCTCGCTGCGGGTCTGCTGGCGAAGAAGGCGGTCGAGCGCGGCCTCAAGATTGATCCCGCGGTCAAGACCTCGCTCGCGCCCGGGTCGCGGGTCGTCTCCGATTACTTGCAGAAAACCGGGCTGCAAACGTATCTCGACAAGCTCGGTTTCAACGTCGTCGGCTACGGCTGCACGACTTGCATTGGTAATTCCGGACCGCTCCATCCGAAGATCGAAAAGGCAATCAGCGAACACGATCTCGTCGCGGCCTCGGTGCTTTCCGGCAACCGAAACTTCGAAGCGCGGGTGCACCAAAACATCAAGGCGAACTTCCTCATGTCTCCGCCGCTCGTAGTGGCCTTCGCGCTCGCCGGCCGCGTCGATCTCAATCTCTCGACCGACCCGATGGGCCGGGGAGCAGACGGCCAGGAAGTATTTCTGCGCGATCTCTGGCCGAGCTTGCAGGAGATTCGCGATACGATGCTGTCGGCGTTGACCCCGGAGGTCTTCCAGCGACTTTACCGCGATTTCGCCGGTCAAAATCCGAAGTGGAACGAGATCCCCTCGAGCGTCGGCGAGATCTACGAGTGGGATGAAAAGAGCGATTACATCCACAAGCCGCCGTTTTTCGATAATTTTTCGATGACGCCCGGAACCATTACCGAGATTCGCGGGGCGCGGCCTTTGGGAATTTTTGGGGACTCGGTGACGACGGACCACATTTCTCCGGCGGGCGCGATTAAGGCCACATCGCCGGCGGGTGAATATTTGATGTCGCGCGGAATCAAAGCGGTCGATTTTAACAGCTACGGGAGCCGGCGCGGCAACGATCTCGTGATGACGCGCGGAACTTTCGCCAACGTCCGGATTAAAAACCTGATGGTGCCCGGAACGGAAGGCGGGGTGACAAAATATTTTGGCAACCGGAATGCGGAAACCGGAGAGACGATGTCGATCTATGACGCGGCGAGGGAATATCAGTTCGAAGGGATTCCGCTCGTGATCCTCGCCGGTCACGAATACGGCACGGGTTCGAGCCGCGATTGGGCGGCAAAAGGGACGCGACTGCTGGGAGTGAAGGCGGTAGTGGCGGCGAGTTTCGAGCGGATTCATCGCTCGAATCTTGTGGGAATGGGTGTGCTCCCCTTGCAATTCGCCGAGGGCACCAACGCCCAGACGCTCGGGCTCGATGGAACCGAAACATACGCGATCACCGGGCTTTCCGAAGCGATTGAGCCGGGACAGATGGTGACGCTCGAAATCACGAGGAAACAGGGCGGCCAGGAAAAGGTTCCCGTGAAACTCCGAATCGATACTCCGATCGAGATCGATTACTATCGGCATGGGGGCATTCTCCCGTTTGTCCTCCGCGAATTGCTGAGGCGAAAGTAAAGCGAGCAAAGAGAGGAATTGCTACTCCGAAGGGTATGAGCAAACTGCGCGTGGCAGTCTTGTACGGCGGTCGCTCGGGAGAACATGAAGTCTCCCTGCAATCTGCCGCATCGGTCATCACTCATCTGGACCGGCAGCGCTTTGAAATCGTGCCGGTCGCGATTGATAAGCAGGGTCGCTGGCATCTCAACGATATTTCGTTGCTGGAAGGGAAGAAATCGCTTCCTGTGTTCAAGGACGCGCCCAAAGTCGTCCTCCCGCCAAACGTTGCGGAGACGAGCAGCGGCAGCGCGTTGCTCCATTTGGGTGAAAGCGGTGAACCCAGGGCCATCGACGTCGTTTTTCCCGTTGTGCACGGGCCTCTTTGCGAAGACGGAACCATCCAGGGATTGCTCGAGCTCGCGGATGTTCCCTATGTCGGCTGCGGGGTGCTCGCGTCGGCCGTCGCCATGGACAAAGAGATGGCCAAACGCGTGGCCCGTGATGGCGGCGTTCCGATCGTGCCTTACGTTTCGTTGAAGCACGAGATCTGGAAGAAACAGAAGCGCCATTCGGCAGAGAAGATTCAAAACGAGCTTGGCTACCCCGTCTTCGTCAAGCCTGCCAACCTGGGCTCGAGTGTCGGCGTGCATAAGGTAATCGAGCCAGCCGAACTTGAACGCGCTCTGGAAGACGCGTTCACCTACGATACAAAGGTCCTGGTCGAAGTCGCCATCAACGCACGCGAGATCGAGTTATCAGTTCTCGAAAACACGGAGGCCGGAGCCGATCCCCTGGTCAGCGTGCCGGGCGAGATTAATCCCACCCACGAATTCTATTCCTACGAAGCCAAATATCTGGACGAAAAGGGGGCGGAGTTGATTATCCCCGCCAGGCTCGACGCACCTCAGACCGAACGCGCACAGGAAATCGCGCGGAAAATCTTCTCCGCGATCGAGTGTGAAGGAATGGCACGCGTTGATCTGCTTCTTGATCGAACAACCGGACAGTTCTTCTTCAATGAGCTAAATACGATTCCCGGTTTCACTTCGATCAGCATGTATCCCAAAATGTGGGAAGCCTCCGGCATCAATTACCAGGAGCTTTTATCGCGGCTCGTGGATCTGGCAATCTCGCGGCATCAGCGCAAGAAGGCCCTCGTAAGGGAATTTCAGGCTTGATCCTATTCCAGCTCCCGCGTTCTCCGGTGCACCTGAATGGGGGAGCCGTCCGCGATAAACGCTGAGACGGGCGGGGCGGCAAGGGTTTCGACGAAGCGGGGCCCGTAGAGGGTCGCGACCTCGGCATCGAATTTTGCAGTCTCCGCCGTCCACAGCCGCCAGGCAGGGTGCTCGACCCTATACTCGCTGGAGCCCGAGCGGCGCGCGGTGTAACCCCAGTAATGCTCGGTGATAAATTCTTCGTGAGAGCCCTGCCCCGCGCTTTGCGGCTCACCGGCCGCCGTCATGGCGAGTGTCTCCCAACGCCGGCCGCGCCGCCACTGATACTCAGCGAAAACGCGCCCGTCCTTGTGCTCGAGATTGTGCCGCATCGGCAACGCGGAGTAAGGCTCGCCATAAAAGGTCCGGGCCACGATGGCGATGGCGGCCCGCGGAACCAGCTCGCGGACGAAAACGACCCCGCGCCGCAATTCCCCCGCGCCTTTGCGGCGCACATAGAAACGAAGATTCACTTCCTCAAAATCGCGATGGAGGGGGATCGGAACGCCCAGCACGCGCGTATCCAGAAAAAGAAAGCCGACAACGCTGACGAATGTCTGTCCGTCGTGGAAATCGAGCTCGGTCTCCGCCGGCACCAGCGGTTCCAGGATTTTCGGATCGATCGCGAAACTTAGCATCGCGAGGTAACGCCAGTTCGCGGTCAGAAACGGTTTTAGCATGGTGGAGTTGGAGCCGGGATCGGCGATCCCAGCTACAACATCGCGCGATGGAGCGCACGATCCACCTAGCGCAGCAATTTTTCCAGCGCGGGGTCCGGCTCGGCCCCCAGCGAAGTGGCTTTGGCGTAATGCAGTTTCGCCTTTTCCGTGGCGGGCGGCTGACCCGTCGCATAAACAACCGCGAGGTTGAAGTGGGCGTCCGCGTAGTCGGGATTGGCTGAGATAGCGTCGAGCATTTCTTTTTCGGCCGCTTCCTGCCATCCCTTCTGGCTCGCCGTAATCCCGAGATAATTGTGGGCCGTTGCGCTCTTTGGGTTAATTCCAAGCGCCGTCGTCAGCTCGGTAATCGCTTCGTCAAATTTGCTCTGGCGATAATAAACAATGCCGAGCGTCGTGTGTGAAAATTCGTCCTTGGGCGCCAGCGCCACTGCCTTCTTCAGCGTCAATTCCGCCGCTTTCCATTTTCCTGTCCGAAAATAAACGACGCCGAGATTCGAGAGCGAATAAAGGTTATTCGGACTTTTCGTCAGGATTTGCTGATACTGTTTTTCCGCGGCGCGGTATTTCCCCTTGTCGAAATTTTCTTTTGCGTCCCGGGCGACGGAGGCCAGTTCGTCCGGAACGGCCGGGAGGGTGGTCTGGACGGAAGGTCCGCTCTGTTTTGTCGGGCCCTGCTGCTTCGGAAGAGAAAAGGTCCCCTGCATCGCGGCCGGGTTGCTGTCTGAAACGCTCACGACCGGTTGTCTCAGCAACGCGAGCTCTTCTTCGCTGAGCTTCGTGACCGGCTGCGCCAGGAGCGCGATCTGTTGATTCAGGGTATCGGATTTGACCTGCAATTTCTCAAACTCAGTCAGCATGAGTTTCTTCGCCTGTTCGCGGCGCGCTTCCTCCTGGCGTTCCCGAACGACGATCCGCCGCAGCATGTCATTCTCCTTCGTGAGCCGAGCCGTCTCTTCCGCGTTCGCGCCGGTCAGCTTCGCCTTCTCCAACTCGGTCCCGGCCTCTTCGAGCTGCGAACGCAGATCGGCCACGGTCACTTCATAATCCTTGTTTTGCTTCTGGCTGTCCGCGAGCTGCTGCCGCAACTGCTCAACCTGCCGCTTTACCTCTGCGATTTCCTGTTCCTTTTTCGGTTTGTCCGCACTGATTTCTTTGACCGTCTTTTCCGCCGCGGCAAGTTTCGTCTTTAGATCGGAATTCTCCGTCACCAGCACCTGCACTCGTTCCTGCGCCTGCTTCGCGGTTTTCAACTCGGCCAATAACTGGTTCCGTTCCTTGGTCACCGTGGTGGCTTTCTCGCTCTCCGCTTCCTTTTCTTTCTCCGCCGCGGCGCGCCCTTTTTCCGCGGAAGCGAGCGCCTTTTTCAATTGGGCAATTTCCCCCCGCAAGGCCTCCTGCTTTTTCGAGTCGGTCTTGTCCGAACCGGCGATCTTCTTGAGAGAGTCCTCCGCCTGGGCCAACTGAGTTCGCGCTTCTTTCTCAGCCCCCCTGGTTTTTTCCAGCTCGCTCTGGGCCTTCTCCAGTTTCGTGTTTGTCTCCTGCAAACGGCCGTTCAGGGTGTCCTTCTCTTTCGCGACGGCGTCATATTGGCTTCGCGATTTTTCCAGCTCGGCCTGCAATTGATCGACCTTGTCCTGCAGTTTTTTCGTTGCTTCCTTGATAGCCGCGTCGCTGGCCACCGAAGGGCTCGGTTGGGCGGGAGGGGCGGGAGGAACCGGCGTCGCCACCGGGGCCGGTGGGCGGCTTTGGACCACGGCAGGCCTCGAGATTTCCACGCTCGGTTCCGGCGGTCCTGGTTTCTTGGGCAGCACAGGAGGGTTTGAAGCCGCCGGCGGTGGTCCGGTGGCAGCGGCGAGGTCTTTCTGGGTCGACATCTTCGCCTGCACCCGCACGATACTTTCACCGATCTTCCGGGCCCGATAATCGACAATCGCGGTCTGCCAATCGCCATGAGTCTTGCGCAACTCTTCCAGCAGGCTTCCGGCAAAGCGGAACTTCGACAGCGCGGCGTCGAACTGATTGTCGTGCTCCAGTTTTTCGCCCTGTTGCGAAGTCAGATAAGCCTTTAGGAAAACCTCGCTCGGGTCGTTCGATTGCGCGATCAGCCGTGAGGGCGCCAGAGCAAGGCAAAAACCGGTGACAAGAATCAAACCGATTTTCTTCATGCCTTGCAGAAACCGAGAATAGTCATGTGTGGTTGAGTTGCAATGCTCGAAAGCGATTGCGCCGCATAATAAAGCGCCCGCCGTGCCACTTTCTCCCGCTTTGCTTTTGCAATCCAGCGTCTAAAATCTAGGTTCGCAAACGCGATGGTGGCCGTAGCTCAATGGTAGAGCTCCAGATTGTGATTCTGGCTGTTGCGGGTTCGAGTCCCGTCGGCCACCCCGCCCGCGCAGCGCGCGGGAAGCTCCAAATCCCAAACGCCAAGCTCCAAACGTCGCAGAGCTACGATTTTGGAAATTGGGGTTTGGGATTTCCGCCGCCAGGCGGCGTGGCACATGCGTTGCTAAAGAAGCCGGTATGCTCAATCCTGCCACCCTCCTCAAAACCAGGACTCCCCACGCCGTCGCTGAAAATTTTGATAATTTCTGGAGCCGAATCCTCGGGGACGAAAATCTGAGCGATTGCGATGACCTCCAAAAGCTGGTGGTGGGTTGTGAGATCATTGCGGCCCTGGACGCGGTCGATCTTCTTGCGGCCTGAAAGACTTTGCCCGCACCAAGCCGCGTTCTTTCTGCGAGTTAGGGTGACAGGGCGCGATCGCCCCCTTCGCTTGCCTGACCGCCCCGGGTAACAACTGCGTTACCTTTCGTCCCTCGCGCCCCCCGGCCATTTCCGTACGGTCCATGATGGAGGAGTCCAAGAAACCATTTGTCGACTGGCGAGGCGGGCGCTTTTAACGTCAGCTAAATATCATGCACATCCTGGTGATAGATGATGAAGTCCGCCTGGCCCGGCACGTGGCTTCCGCTTTGACCGAGGCCGGCCACGATCCCGTCGTCATCCATGACGGCGAATCGGCTTTGCGCGAGGTGGAGAATACTCCCTTCGATCTGGTCGTGCTCGATGTCGGTTTGCCGGGAATGGATGGCTTTGAAGTCTTGCGCCGGATGCGCGCCAAGAACATTTCCCACCGGGTCCTGATGCTCACGGCGCGCGGCGAATTGAACGATCGCGTCACCGGGTTGCAATTGGGCGCGGATGATTATCTCGCGAAGCCTTTTGCGATGCAGGAATTGCTGGCCCGGGTGCGAGCCCTCGGGCGCCGTTACGCGGAAGAACCCGAAATCACCCTGCGCGTCGCCGACCTCACGCTCGATCTGGCGAACCAACAGGTTCACCGGGGCGATCGTTACATCGAGCTTTCCACCCGCGAAATGACTTTGCTAAAAGTACTCATGCGCGAACCGGGCCGGGTGTTTACCCGGACGGAGTTGTGCGAGCGTGTCTGGGAACGCGAACATGAATACGATATGAAACTGGTGGAAGTTTTTGTGGGACGTTTGCGAAAGAAAATTGGGACACCGCCGCTCATTCACACGGTGCGGCACGTGGGATATACGATTCGCGAGCCGGAATTGCCATGACGCAGTGGCCCCTCCGCTGGAAGTTGGCGCTCTACGCCGCGGCTCTGGGAGTAATTGCGACCCTGGCCGGAGCCGCGACGACCTGGACCATAATGCGCTACTGGGAGCTGAAAGCTTTCGACAAGCGGCTCGCTTTGGATGCCCGCGAGCTTTTCCGCGACGTCGAAAATTTTGAAGGCGGAATCGCGAACAACAGCCGGGTGTTCCAGGAAAAATTTGTCCCGCTCGCTCTCCGGGACAGGTTCGTCGAAATCCGGGGACCGGCGAATGAATTGCTTTACCTCTCACCCAATGTGGAAGCGCCCGTCCTGAATGACGGCATTGAGGGGTTCCATACCCGCAGGATCGGGAACTTCAACGTTCGCCTGGGAACATTCCATTGGAACGGGCTGACGCTTTTTGTCGGGGCCGATCTAAAGGAAGTGAACCAAATCGGCTGGAACATCATTCTGGGAATGTTCGGCGCGATTCCAACGGTCTTGATTGTGATCACGATCGGCGGCCGCTGGGTAGCGAGGAAGGCGCTCGCGCCAGTTGAGGCAATCCGCGAGGCAGCTTCTCGCATCACCGTCCAGAACCTCGATCAGCGATTGCCGGCCCCCTCGGCGAACGACGAGATTGCGGCGCTCATCGGGGTCCTTAATGCCACCTTCGATCGGTTGCAGCGCAGCTTCGAACAATCTGTCCGGTTTTCCGCCGAAGCATCGCATCATCTCAAAACTCCGATCTCCGTTCTGCGCGCCGGGATTGAAGAGATCCTGACCGATCCGGAGACACCGGCGAAACAACAGGCGCGCGCCGATGCCTTGCTGCATCAGGTTCACCAGCTCACCTCCGTGGCGGAAAATCTACTCCTGCTCGCCCGGGCGGATGCCGGACGTCTCGATCTCCACCCCGAGCCTTTTGATTTGAGCGAAGTTTTGGAAGGCGTTTGCGACGATGCGAGCGCCATGGCGGAAGCGGAAGGATTGACGGTTGAGGCGGAGCTGCCGCCGAAATTGCCCGTGGAAGCGGATCGCCGGGCGGTTTCGTTAATTGTTCAGAACCTGCTCGAAAATGCGATCAAGTACAATCAGCCGGCAGGTTGCATTTGGATCCAGGCCCGCGCGGTGGATGGAAAAGCCGAGTTGACGGTGAAGAATAACGGCGAACCCATTCCGCCGGAACGCGCTCCTCATATTTTCGAACGCTTTTATCGCGCCCGTTCGGATGGCCGGATCCAGGGTCAGGGATTGGGGCTCAGTGTGGCCGGCGAGCTGGCGAAGGCGCATGGCGGCAATCTCGCGCTGGTTCGGTCCGACGCGGAGGGGACGGAATTCCGGTTGTCGATGCCGCGCAGTAGAGCCGCCAGTTAGAGCCCTGAGCCTGGCCACGCCAAACGCCAGACGTATCCCCTATCGGCTAGCCACGGCGCAACTTTCGCGTCTTCAATGGGTTGAATCGAAAAATGGCGAAAAATTCTGTGACGAATTCCAACGACAACAGAAAAACCCGTTTTGAAGAGGACATTTGCATCCACATCTTCACTGTCTCCTCCGCGATGGTGGGGGTTTGCCTGACAGTGATCGGGCTGGTGCGGGTGGTCATTACTCTTGGCAAAGCCGATACCCTGGCCGACGACCTTCTCGCCACAGATGCGCTCCTGTTTCTACTTTCTTGTCTCCTCTCCTACGCTGCGCTCCGCTCCCGCGGCTTTCGGCGCATGCACCGGATCGAACGTGCGGCGGACGCCATTTTCATTGTCGCCATGCTGGTCATGGTGACGATCTGTGGGTTCCTCACCTACGCCCTCACTGCTCCGACCCACTCCTGATTTTTGGCGCGCTGCGCACTTGGGTTATCGCGGCAACGGCTTTTCGAGATTCGTGAGCGCGTAGGCTGTCACCGCCACCACAGCGGCGTTTTCGGCGAGTTCCTGGGGAACAATCTTGTCCAGGGTGTCGGCCGCCGTGTGGTGATAGTTGAAGTAGGTTCGATTATCCTGGATGGGGCTGAAGCCGGGCACGCCCAGTTTCGTCAGGGGCGTAATGTCTGCGCCGGGATGTTCCGCCAGATTCAAAATGCCTGCGCCAGATTTCCGCAGAATCCTGGCCACTGGTTCGAAGAATGATTTCGCTTCCGGTTTCGTCGCATAATTGATCCCCAGCGGGTGGCCCGCGCCGCCGTCTGTCTCCATCGCCGCAAAATGGTTCGCGATCTCTTTTTCGTGATCCTTCGCGTAGGCCTTTCCACCGGCCAATCCGTTCTCTTCATTCATCCAGGCGATGACCCGAAGCGTTCGTTTCGGACGGAGATGCAGCTTCTGAAACAGGTTGGCGGCTTCCATCGAAACCGCTACGCCGGCGCCATCGTCGATCGCGCCCGTGCCGAGATCCCAGGAATCCAAATGTCCCGAGACAATGACGATCTGTTCCGGATGCTCGCTCCCCTTCAAGTCGCCAATCACGTTATAGCTGACCACTTCCGGAAGTTGTTGGGGCGTGAGCAGAAGCCGCATCCGGACCGGACCTTGCGGGGCCAGCGCGGCCATCAGATCGGCATCCTCAGCCGTCACGGCGGCGGCAGGAATCTTCGGCGCATCTTTCTTGTAATCGGTCTGGCCGGTATGCGGCAGCCGATATTCCGCTCCACCGACTGAGCGGATCAACGCCGCGACGGCCCCAAGCCTTCCCGCGGCCGCGGGCGCATCCGAACGATATTTTACCGCCTGTCCGTAGGCTTCGCCGGCCCGGCTTTGGGCGGCCATCTGCTTGTCAAAATGATAATTGAACAGGACGATTTTGCCCTCCACCTTTTCGCGACCGAGCTTTTGCAGCTCGTCGAAATCTCTCACCACGACGACGTCCGCGGTCAACCCATCACCGGGCGTCGCCACGCTCCCGCCAAGAGCGGTCAGGACAATTTTCTGCGTCGTCTTTTCCGCCATCCCGGGATACTCGACCAGGGCGGCCGTTTCTTCGCCGCGCACCCAGTGTGTCACCATGACCTTCTCGAGTTGAACGTCGAGACCGAGCGCCTTCAGTTCTGCCGCTACGTAATCAACCGCCTTCTGCGCCTGAGCCGAACCGGTCAAACGCGGCCCAATGTTATTCGAAAGATGCGCCACCTGCCGATAGGCGTAGTCACTCTTCAAGGCGGCCTCCTGGAGCTGTTCTAATTCGGCAAGAGTTTGGGCGGAATACAGAGGCGGAGTAGGCACCGGGGTCGGGGTCGGCGACTCTTCCTGCGCCGAACAAGGCGGGGTTCCGATCCCAATCAGACCCGCAACGAGGAGGAGATGAAGTGAACCAATCGGAATTCTGCATTGCCTCATAGTCATGAAGTGAGTTCTTGGTTGTCCTTTTCGTCCCCTCTCTAGACAATGCCGTTGCCGGCCCACCTTGCAACCCGCCGAAATCCAATGCGCTCAAGACCGTTCTGTCTCACGCCTATCGTCCTCGCTTTGCAATTCCCGCTGTCGCTCTTCGCCCAAACGAAAGAATCGGACCCGGGCAAGGAGCTCACCGCTTTCTTTGAAACGGAATGGAATTACGAGATGGAGCAAAATCCGGGACGCGCTTCTTCGATGGGCGATCGCCGGTGGAACGATCGCTGGGGCGACCAAAGCCTGGAGGCGATCAAAAAGCGGGAAGAACATGCGACCGATGCCCTGGCGCGCCTGAAAAAATTCGATCGGGCGAAACTTTCCGAGGCGGATCAGCTCAATTACGACCTCTTCAAAAAAGATCTCGAGACCGATATCGAAGGCTTCAAGTTCCGGACCTATCTCATGCCGATCAATCAGCGCGGGGGCGTGCAGACCCTGGACGAGCTGGGAGACCGGCTTCGCTTTGCGACCGTCAAGGATTACGAAGATTGGCTCGCCCGGTTGCGAGCATTTCCCAAGTTGATGGACCAGGATATCGCGCTCATGCGCGAAGGAGCGCGCAGCCATGTCATCTGGCCGAGGATCGTCTTAGAGCGAGTGCCGGCCCAGATCGACAAACAGCTCGTCTCAAAACCCGAGGAGAGCCCTTTTTTCAAACCGTTTAAGAAATTCCCGGACGAAATTGCGGCGGCGGATCGGGAGCGCCTCGTGAAAGCGGCCCAGGCCGCGATCGCTTCGGACGTGCTGCCTTCGTTCGAAAAACTCAAAAAATATTTCGTCGATGAATATCTTCCCGCCGCCTTCGAGCAGGTCGGAGTCTGGCAGATGCCGCAGGGCGCCGCTTTTTATGCTCACCTTGCGCGACGATATACGACGACAACCCTGACGCCGGAGCAGATTCACGAGAAAGGATTGTCCGAAGTGGCGCGCATCAAAGCCGAGATGCAAGCCATCATGGGAAAGGTCGGATTCAAAGGGACGCTCCCGGAATTCTTCACGAAGCTGCGAACGGATCCGCAGTTCTTTTACAAGACACCGGAGGAACTGCTGGAAGCGTACCGGGCGCTGGCCAAGCGGATTGATCCGAACCTGGTCAAGGTTTTCAAGACGCTTCCTCGCACTCCCTACGGAGTTACCCCCATTCCCGACAAGATCGCGCCGGACACGACCACAGCGTATTACAATCAGCCGGCGGCCGATGGCTCGCGCGCCGGTCTCTACTTCGTCAATCTTTACAAGCCCGAGACGCGGCCCAAATGGGAGATGATGGCACTCTCCCTCCACGAGTCAGTCCCTGGCCATCACTTGCAGATCGCCCTCGCCCAGGAGCTCGGCGATATCCCGAAATTCCGCCGTTACGGCGGCTACACTGCTTTCGTGGAGGGCTGGGGCCTTTATGCCGAATCTCTGGGTCAGGACATGGGTCTCTACGATGATCCCTATTCGCAGTTCGGCCAGCTTACCTACGAAATGTGGCGCGCCGTCCGCCTGGTTGTCGATACCGGAATGCACCAGATGAAATGGGACCGGCAGCGAGCGATCAACTATTTCATGGAGAATGCTCCCAAGGCCGAGAACGACATCGTGAATGAGATCGATCGTTACATCTCGATGCCCGGCCAGGCGCTCGCCTACAAAATCGGCGAACTGAAAATCAAAGAGTTGCGGGATCTAGCCCGGCGCGAGATCGGCGAAGCTTTTGACCTGCGCGAGTTTCATGATGTTGTGCTGCTTTCGGGCGCGGTCCCGCTCGATGTCCTGGAAAACAAGGTAAAGGCGTGGATCGCGACTAAAAAGGCGGCTGCCACGAAGCCTGCTCCCGGCAATTAGCTAGCACTGTTCTCCCAATTTATTTGGGCTTCCCAATTCCGGTCTCGATCACCATTATCCCGGCACAGGACGCCGTTAATGAGTGCTGTTCGCACACCCCTGCAAGAATCCCTCGCTCAATCCGATGCCTCTGAACAGGCGCCGTGCAGTCATGCCCGGGCGACACGAGCGGAAGCGAAGGGCCACTACACGCGCCTTTTCGAGAAACCCGCTGTCCCTCTGACAGGCAACGAGGAGGGAAAGCTCGCGGAGTTGGGAAATGCGATGCGTTATGAAAGGGAACGGGAAGGCACTCTGACGCCTCGAGTGGGCTATACCTACTTCGGGCAATTTCTGGGGCATGACCTAACACACGACCCTACTCCGTTGGCGGGGCCCTATTCCGACCCCGAGACAACGCCGAACTTTCGAACATCTGCGTTCGATCTTGACCATGTTTACGGAGGAGGTCCGGAAAAATCACCCTACCTTTACGAAGGCCAACCAGGCGCCGAGACATTCAAGATCGGCGCTACTACCCCTACGGCATACCAGCGGGATTTGCCGATCAAGCACGGGAGAATCCTGATTGGCGACATGGAAGACACGCGCAATCTCGACAATCTTATTCTAAGACAGTTGCACGTTCTCTTTCTGAAGTTTCATAACGAGGCGATCCGACAGCTCAGCGACAGCTCTTCACCAATTTCGAAAACGAATGGCTCGACTTCCGGCTCACTGTTCGAGCGGGCCCGGCGGCTGGTGTGCTGGCATTATCAATGGATCATCCGCCATGATTTCCTTCCGCGCATTCTGCATCCGGACGTCTGGACCTACCAGGAACGAAGGGTCCGACGGCAGCCTGATCCGCACGAGAGCTATTCCATCCCCATCGAATTCTCGCTCGCGGCCTTTCGCTTCGGGCACAGCATGGTTCGCAACGCTTACCGGCTGAACTGCCGGAAAACCCGCGTGGTCATCGAAGAACTTATGACTCTGGGTCAACAGGCGTCGCCCCTTTCAGATGATTACATGATTGAGTGGGGAACATTCTTGGATGGTTTACCAACCTCCGGCCCGCAGGCGTCGAGCTCTTTCATCGACACCTCGATAAGTCGCGCCATGCACGGTCTGGCGCCCGACACTATCCGTCTGGCGAACAAGTTGGAACCGCCAGACCCATCCAATCTTCCTGTGCGAACGCTTCTCCGGGGCGCGCGGGCCGGACTGCCGTCTGGCCAGGAAGTCGCGGAGGCGCTTCTGGTTCAGGGAAAAATCAAACCCCACAATCGCCTTACCTACTCCGAGCTCACCAGGGATACCTGCGACCATTCAGGAAGTACTTTGCGCGACGTTGGGCTCGAGCAGAATACGCCGCTCTTCTATTATCTCCTAAAGGAAGCAGAGCTTAGGGCTGAGGGATTGAGCCTCGGTCTTATTGGCAGTCACATTGTCTCTGAAGTAATCCAAAGCGCCCTCGAGGCGGATCCCCAGAGCTATCTGTCGATAGTTGGGCCAAAATGGGAGCTTCCTTCCTGGCGTTATCCCTCTGGCTCAAAACGATCGGTTAGTTCCCTAATCGACATCGTGCGACTGGTCGGTGACGAAAAACTCCTCCCCGAATGCGAGGCGCACTGGCGCCGCTTTCACCCCCTCCCCCCACAAGTCCGGACAGCGGACGAGTCGGGGCGGGGGCAATGAGTCTCACGGCGGCGGACATAGAAAGGATTGTCCGGACAGCCGAACCGGATTCGTCGAAGAGGTCGCCGCGGAGCCGGGAACTCCGAGAGCTCCTGGCAATGCTGGGTGATTATCGGTTTTGGCCGCGACGGGCCCCGCCTTTGACCATGCTTTGCCGGGCCGGAGTTGATCACGCCTGGCGCAAGCTGAAAAAGGAAGAGAAGGCCGGCCTGCTGGCTGAGTTATCTCCGAGGGCGAAGGCGAGCGTGAAGCGGCACCTCCAAACCACCTTGCAACGGATTACCCGCCCCAGTTTTGACCTGGAGTGGACGAGCTTCACCCTCGCCCTGAGCTCTCTTGGATTTCCCGGCGGCGAGAATGCGGCCATAACCATCCAAATGTTCCTGCGCGACAGGCCCGACTACCGGCTGGGACGGCTCTTCAAGAGGTTCCCCGCGCTGGCCCAACTGTGGGCCCTGGCAATCGGTCAATGGCATGATCACATCGTGGAAATCCTGCGGCGAACAAGGAAAGACCGGAACGCATTATCGAGGACCTTCTTCAAGCAAACCGTCGCGAGTCACATCATGAATCTGCGGCTTGGCCTGTCGGACCCGCACCACTGCGGCCGTTCCGTATCCCTGATTGAGTTCAGCCGAGACGACCGGGTGATCTACAAACCACGATCGGGCCGGAACGAGCTGGGCTGGTTCTCCTTCCTTGAATGGATGAACCGCAATGGGTTTCAACCCAAACTGCGATTGCTGCGAGTGCTCGCCCGAAAGGACTATTGCTGGATGGAATATGCCAAGGCCTCCCCTTGCGCCAACGTCGCAGCGGTGCGCCGATTCTACGAACGACTGGGGGGTCTCATTGCGGCGGCTTACCTCTTAAAGGCCGTCGATTGCCATCGCGAGAATCTTATCGCCGCGGGGGAACATCCGGTCCTGGTAGACGTCGACGCCCTCTGGCATGTCTCGCCCCAAACGAAGACGCAAAGCGTGGGTGAGGTCCTTTACCGGACGGGTTTCTTTCCCAACGAGAGACGGCATAGCTTGCAATCACGAAGTAGCGTGCTCGGCCCCGGTGCGCGCGGAACGCACCTTCCGAGGCTTGGCGGTAAGCCGGTCCCGCGGCGTTATGCGAATGAAATAATCTCGGGATTCACCCGAGCGTGGCATTGCCTGTTGAGCGACCCGCGGCGCCGGGCCACCTTCAACCGGATGCTGCGCCAGGTGCGGGCCCGGGAACGCCGCTGGATTTACTGCGCTACGGCAAGGTACGCGGCGATCTTGCGTGCCTCAGTTCAACCCGCTGCCCTGCTTTCGACAGCCAGGCGCGAGGCGTTCCTTCAGCAACTCTGCGCGCGAACCGGCGTCACCAAAACCGTCGTCCGCGCGGAGATGAAAGCCTTGCGCGAACTAAATATTCCCTACTTCAACCGGCGGACCGGTGAGTGGATGCCCATGGAGCCGAACCACCCACCAGCCGAGCCTATCCAAGCGATTCGACAGGCGCTGGAATGGCCGGAGAACTAAAGCAACCGGCTCCTAAGCCCGCCACGGATAATAGCTGCAGGCTATGTAATCTTCGGCATTCCGCACTTCAGCCATGCCGTTTTCCTCAGGGATATGATCGGGCACTGCGAGGACCAGGGTCTTGAGCCGTTCCTCCGGCGTAAGAAACTTCACTTTAAAGTCCGGCGGAAACTCGATCGCTCCGACCTCGCTCACAGCCTTCCTCGCCGACTCCGGCGAGACCAGACAGCGATCTCGAAATTTGATATCCGAGCCGGCTCGGGTGAGAACGGACGTCAAC
>JBAPMH010000626.1:0-4330 GCA_049278515.1 Chthoniobacterales bacterium | reverse complement strand
CCTTGAGACGGCAGAACGGTTCCGGCGCTATTCGGTATGCCCGGCCGGCAAATGAGCAGCTTTCCAATCCATCGCCATCCGGATCCGGGCGCGGCCGCTCGGGTGATCGAAGAACAAAAACTCCTCGAGCGGACTCGGATCGAGCTTGCGATATTCACCGAGCTTCAACGCGACCATCGCAAAGGCGTCCGGCTCCCGGGCCGTGTTCACGCTAAAAGCGTCCGCTTCACGTTCGTGGACCCGAATGGTGGTGTGGACGACGGGGGTGAGGAGGAAAAACACCGTGCTGAAGATGAGCGAGAGCAAAGGGAGGCCGGCCAGGTCGGCGATGCCAGACGGGCCGCGCGTCTCAGCAGGCGCAATCGCCGGATCGACGGCCGTGGAGTTATCCAAGACCGGTGCAGCTCGCAGACCCCAGCCGGCGCCCCAGCGGCGAACCGCCCCGTCATAAAAGAAACGGAGCGCGAGGAATCCGAGCATGAAAAAGAAACTGAAATAGGTAGTGAGCTTGATGCTGTGGTTCAGGATGTAGTGTCCCATCTCGTGGGCCATCACTTCGCGGATCTCCGGGAGGGTGCAGCGTTTCAGCAGGTTGTCGTTGAGGGCGATGCGGGTGGTGCCGAGGAACCCCGCGACATTCGCGCTCACCCGTTTCGTTTGCCGGGAAGCATCCACTTCAAAAACCTGCGTGACCGGGATTTGGTTCGCCCGGGCCATGGCCAGGATCGGCTCGCTGATGGCGGGGTCGTTGAGGGGTGTATATTTGTTAAAGAGCGGCTCGATGTAAACCGGCGAGAGCATGATCCCGAGAATGGCGAAGATGATCGAGACGATCGTCCCCCAGACCCACCATGTTCGCGGCGCCCGGCGAAACACGGCATAAAGTCCGATCAGGAGCAGGCTCGTGACGATCAGGTCTACGATGACGAATTTCATCTGCTCGCCCAACCATTGGCTGAGATTCTGGTTCGCCATCCCGTAAGCGTGTTCGCGGGCGAAGTTCTCGTAATAGTGCAGCGGGAAGTTAAGCGCGAAGATCAGGAGCAGTGTCGGGATTGCGTAGAGGACGACTTGGAGGGCTCGGAAACGAGTGGTGCGTTCCGCGAAATCGCGCAGCCGCGCGGAGATTCGCGACGCCAGGAGAAAAATCGAGATAGCCGCGGAGAGAAGAAAATTCCAGAGGATCAGCCAGTAGCCGCCTTCGAAGTAGGCATCGGATTTTGCTCGCTTGTCGGCCGGGACGGTGTCGAGCCAGGCGCGGGTGGCGGTGGCGGGATCGGTGCCGGGGGCGATCGACGGCGTGGGATAGGAGGCGGGCGAGGCAGATGGAGACGGCTCCTGGGCGAACAGAGGCGAAGCCGCCGCCAGCAGCGAAAGAGCGACCAGCAAGATCAGCACGAATGATTTCATAAGGCGGTGAGCGTGAAAGAAATGGCAGCCGCCGTCAATGAGAGTTGCTAGGGTCGGAAGCTGATGCGGACCGAATATCTCGCCGATTATCCGGAGGCGCTTCCGATCCTGGCGGAGTGGCTACATCGCGAGTGGGGCCATCTTCGCGCGGGCGACAGTCTCGAAAAGCGTAAGGCCCGTCTCGAAGGCTACTGTAATCGCGATCGCATTCCGCTCACCGTGGTCGCGCTTGATGGCCCCGAGGTCCTCGGCTCAGCCAGTCTCGTGCTTCACGACATGGAGACGCGGATGGAGCTTACGCCGTGGCTGGCCGGGGTGTTCGTGGGGGAGCAATATCGACGGCGAGGCATTGGAGCGGAGCTGGTCCGCCGGATCATGGTGGAAGCTGGGAGATTGAAGGTCCCGTTGCTTTACCTTTACACCGTGCAGAGCGAGAACTTCTACGCGGCGCTCGGCTGGAAATTGATGGAACGAACCTCCTACCGCGACCAGGATGTCGTTATTATGATCTACACGCCATGACGACCGCGGAGTTTCGCGAGATTGCGCTCAGCTTCCCGGATGCATCGGAAAGCGCGCACATGAATCATCCCGATTTCCGGGTTGGCGGAAAAATCTTCGCGACGCTCGGTTATCCGGACGCGGAACATGGGATGGTGGTTCTGCCGGTTGATGAACAGGCAAAGTTCATTCGCGAACACCCGAAAGTATTCGGGCCGGCCAAAGGCGCCTGGGGAAAGCGAGGTAGCACGACGGTAAAGCTCGATGCAATCAAGGCAGCGACTCTGCACTCCGCGCTCGAGATCGCGTGGCGCAACAAAGCGCCGAAGAGGCTTCTTAGCTGAATCGGCTCCTACCGCCGCCGTCGGCGCCGCCGTGTTCCTCGTTCCCAAACTCTGTTTGGGAACGCACTTGTCCCGCAAACTCTGTTTGGGAACGAGGGGCACAGAGGTTGGGAACGAGACATGCCGGCAACCGGTCGTGCCGGCAAATCTTGACGGCTTTAAGCCGTCAAGATTTGGGCCGCGTCTGTATCTTCAAGCTGGTTTGCCACCTAATTCGATGATCTCGAAGCGGACCAGGTCGCTCCAATGAGCGGTCCATCGATCGAAGAGGGCCGGGTCGCCGGTTTCCATCAGCTGGAAACAGCGATCGCCTTCTTTTGCCAACCAGCTGTCGATGTAGACCAAACCGTCCGGCAGCATCCGTCCCTTCTCCCCGAAACGTCGATAGATCTTGTCCTTCGCGTCGGGCGCGAAATGCTCGATCACCATGTATTGCTTCATGGGCGCTTCGCCGCGAGCGTGGGATCGCCGAGCTTCTTGTTCAGAGCCACCGCTTTTCGCGTCAGTTCTCGAATGGTCTTCGCGTCGATGGTATCGCCCTCGCGAAGTTCCAATGTCGCCATTTCATACTTGCCGCCCGGTTTCAGCCGCGGCTCAATCTTTCGCAGGTGCTGGCCTCTCCAAAATCCGAACAAGACCCGCTCCTCCTCCGCACGAATTAGGAGGAGCGGTCCATTGGAGAAATAAACGAGATGGCCCCACTTGATAGCCTCGTCTGATGATGCGGCGTCGCGAACCCCAGCGCGAATGTGTTTAACGCATGCGAGCCGCCAACCATCGAGGCCGGCGACGTATTCATCGGGATTGGACGCGACCGGTGTTCTCTTCATTTGGTGGCGAAGTTTTTGTGCGCGATACTCATCAGTTCAGGTAGTGCCCAGTCTTGGGCAACGTCAATGACAATAGCCCAGCGCTTTAGCGCTGGGATTAGGAAACCCAAGAGATCAAAGTCCCGTCAGGGACGGAAGTGATTATCAATGTCATCGAACACCCGCACAATGCAGGGCGATCTGGAAAACGAACGTTTCTGTCGTCCCTGACGGGACTTGATAATCTGAATGATTCCAATGACCCAGCGCTAAAGCGCTGGGCTACTATCGGACTCCTTGGTCAATGCTCTTTGAAGGGGATCGTTGACCTGATTTGTCCGATGTGGTTCCGACAGGAACAAGAGGACCCGCAAACGCTTCCGCGAAAGGTCTGTTGATAAAACTTGCTGCCGGGGAACGCCTGATTCCTATTCACACCGTGAGCAACGGATTGCGGCTCGGGGTTAACATCGATCATGTGGCGACGCTGCGGCAGGCGCGCTATGCGACCATGCCCGAATCGAAGAATGCCGAGCCGGACCCGATCGCGATCGCGGGGATTTGCGAGCGGGCGGGGGCGCATGGGATCACGGCGCACCTCCGAGCGGACCGGCGGCATATCCAGGACCGCGACATCGAACGGTTGCGCGAGAATATCATGACGAAGCTGAACTTCGAACTGGGCAACACGCCCGAGATCGTCGATATCGCGCTCCGAATCTTGCCGGACGAAATTTGCCTCGTCCCCGAGAAACGTCAGGAAGTGACGACGGAAGGCGGTCTGGATCTGGTCGCGAACAGGAAGGAACTGGCCATGACGGTGAAGCGGTTTCACTCCGCCGGGGTCCGGGTGAGCATGTTCATCGACCCGAAGCTGGAACAGGTCGATGCCGCGGCAGAGCTGGAGGCGGACATGGTGGAATTGCATACCGGCAAGCTGGCGAATGCGTTCACCGACAAGATCGCGCAACAGGAGTTGGAACGGCTGCGCGCGGCGGCGGTGGCGGCGGCCGGGGCAAAACTCCAGGTGAACGCCGGCCACGGGATCAATTACCGGAACATGGCGCTCATTCACAAGATTCCGCACTTGGTGGAATTGAATATTGGGCATTCCATCGTGGCGCGCTCGGTCTTCGTCGGGTTCGAAACGGCTGTGCGCGAAATGCTGGCGCTGATGGAGAACTACAGAGGATGAGCCTGCTCAATCAATCCGTAGGGCGAGACGCCATCGAGCAATTGGTAGGGCGAGACGCTGTCGAGCCGTCT
>JBAPMH010000625.1:0-21933 GCA_049278515.1 Chthoniobacterales bacterium | reverse complement strand
CCCCTGCCCTTGGAAAGAAACAAACTCGAACAGTTACTGGAGCGACCAAGCCGGCCCCTCTGAAAGGGGGGGTAAGGACCGGCCTGGCCAGCTCGCATTTACAAGCAGGAGATTCTTACCACATGAAAAACGAAAAAGTCTATGTCGGAATTGATGTAGCCAAGGCTCATCTCGATATCGCCTGGGGGGAGACGCTCTGGCAGGTAACCAATGACGCGGGCGGTCACCGAAGATTGAGGAAGCGCTTGGTTGCCCTGAAGAGTTCCATCCACGTGATCTGTGAAGCCAGTGGCGGCTATGAGCGCGCTTTGCTCTTGGCCTTGGATCGGGGCGGGATCGATTTTAGTCTGGTCCAGGCAAGTCGGGTGCGTCAATACGCTCGGGCCTGTGGTCTGTTGGCTAAGACCGATGCGATCGACGCCCAACTGTTGGCGCGTTTCGGTCAGGCCATCGCGCCGCGGTCGAGCAAAACCTTGTCTCCCGCGCAGCAACAGCTGCGCGAACTCGAGGCTCACCGTCGCCACCTCGTGCGCCTCTTGGTCGCGGAACAAAATCGGCGCGCCCAATTGAGCAACAAAACGCTCTTGAGCCTCGATCAGCGCCTCACCAGTCAACTGCGAAAACAAATCGCTCAGACCGAAGCGCTCCTGAGCGCGGCCATCGAGCAAGACCAGGTGCTCTGGGACAAAGCGCGCAAACTCACTGCAATCGTCGGTGTCGGTCCACGCACCGCCACGCTACTCCTGGCGCAAATGCCCGAACTGGGTCAACTCAATCGGCGCGAAGCCGCCGCTCTGGCAGGCCTGGCCCCCTTCAATCGCGACAGCGGCTCAGTCCAAGGCAAACGCGCCATCTTCGGTGGCCGGCGCGCTCTCCGTTGTGGCCTCTACATGGCCGCCCTGGTCGCCGCCCGACGCAACCCCATCCTCGCTCCCTTCTACCAGCGTCTGCGCCGCGCCGGCAAACCGCCCAAGCTCGCCCTTACCGCCACCATGCGAAAACTTTTGATCGTCCTCAACAGCGCCCTCAAAACCGATCCGATCCCCGCTTGAACTCAAGACAGTTACTACAACAGCAGCTCTCTCGCTCGCGCCAGCGCCTCGTCGATCTTCGACGCGTCTTTCCCGGCACCCTGCGCGTTATCCGGCCGTCCTCCACCCTTTCCGCCAACGATCGGGGCGATCTCCTGGATCAACTTGTTCGCCTGAAACTTCGCCGCCAGATCTTTTGGCACGGATGCGATCAATGCAACTCGACCGTCCACCGCGCCTGCCAAAAATATCGGCTGCCGGAAATGCGACTTCAGGGTGTCGACGACAGCTTGGAGTAATTTTCCGTCAGCGTCCGCGACCTGACTGACGATTGCTGTTTCGTTTGCAACCGCCGCGCTCAATTCCCTCGCTATTTCCGCGGCACGGCTCTTCAAATCCGCTTCCGACGCTTTGGCCTGTTGCTTCTGCCACTCGTGAACTTCCGCGTCGAGTTTCTCCAAGTGCGCGGCGCGCGCATCGATTTCCTGAAGCATCGTCGCCGTTTCACCCGCTTGCGTGAACGCTGGCAACGCGGCGATATCGCTCTTCTTCCGCGCTAGCGCCTCAAACTTTTCCTGCTGCCGCGCCGCTTCCTCCTTCGCCCAATCCCTGGCCGCCTCTCCTGCCACCGCTTCGATGCGCCGAATCCCCGCCGCGATCGCTTCTTCCCTTACGATCCGGAACGACCCGATGTCCCCCGTCGCCCGGACATGCGTCCCACCGCACAACTCCATCGAATAGCCGTTGAGCTCCCCCTCTTCGCCGCCGATCTGGACCACGCGCACCGTCTCTCCGTATTTGTCGCCGAAGAATTGCTGGATGTCCGAACGCTTCTTCGCTTCGGGATACGGGATCTCCGTCCACGAGACGGCCACATTTTCCTTCACCTTTTCGTTGACCAAATCCTCCACCTGGCGCTTCTGCTCGGCCGTCAACGCCGCGCTCGAAAAATCGAATGTTAGCTTCTCCGGGCCGACGTAGCTGCCCTTCTGGACGGCATCCTTGCTTACCTTTTCATGCAGCGCCCAATGCAGGAGATGCGTCACGCTGTGATGTCCCTCGATCGCGCGACGGCGAGGAACGTCAATCGTAATGGTGACGTGCTCCCCAGGTGCGGGCGCAGCTTCGCCTTCGAGCAAATGCACATATGCCGCGCCGGCTTTCCGGGTATTTACGATCCGCCAATGGCGATCCCCGGTCGCAATGGTTCCCTCGTCTCCGACTTGTCCGCCCATCTCGGCGTAACAAACAGAGTTATTGAGCACCACCGCGGCCTGGCCCTTGGCCGGCGTAACGGTAATTACCTCTGCGCCGGTATGATCATGATCGTAACCAAGGAAATTCGTCGGAAGATCTTCATTAGATTGCCCGAGTTCGATGGCGGTCTTCTTTTGCGCCGAACGCGCGCGAGAACGTTGCTCTTCCATCAGCGTCTCGAAACCGGCCCTATCGATGGAGAGTCCGCGCTCACGTGCCATCAATTCGGTCAAATCAAAGGGGAAGCCCTGTTCGTCGTAGAGACGAAACGCAAAGGCGCCGGAGATAACGCCCTTGCCGGACATCCGGGAAACTTCGCCTTCGAACAGGCCAATTCCTTTATCGAGCGTTTTGTTAAAGCCTTCTTCCTCCCGGCGCAGCGTTTCCTTGATCTGATTTTGTTGCCTCCGCAGTTCGGGAAAGACATCGCTCATCGTGCGGACGAGAACGTCGGTCAGGTTGTAGAAGAACGGTTCGTGGAATCCGAGGGTTCGCCCGTAGCGCACAGCGCGGCGCAGGATGCGGCGCAGAACGTACCCGCGGCCTTCGTTGCTCGGCTGAATGCCATCCGCGATGGCGAAGCTCAGAGTGCGGATGTGATCCGCGATGACGCGGAAGGCGATGTCGACGGAAAGTTGAGAGTCGTTAGTTGAGACTTGAGAGTTATTATCGGGCAGCGTCGATGTGTATTTCTTGCCGCTGAGTTTCTCAATCTCGTCGAAGATCGGACGGAACACGTCGGTCTCGTAATTCGAGACGAGGCTGCTGAAATCGGTGAAATTCTTCGTGCCCTGGATCATGGCGGTGATCCGCTCGAGGCCCATCCCGGTATCGACGTGACGCTGGGGCAGAGGAACGAACTCCATCCGGCCGGGATCACCGATCCCGGCTACAGGTTGCGCATTGAACTGGATGAAAACGAGATTCCAGATCTCGATGCAGCGCGCATCGCCCGCATTCACGAGCGAGCCCTTCGTATCACCCGCCGGGGTGAGATCGACGTGCAATTCCGAGCAGGGACCGCACGGGCCGGTGTCGCCCATCATCCAGAAGTTGTCTTTCTTGTTCCCGTTGACGATGTGGATCGCCGGGTCGAGCCCGGCCTTGGAGAACATCCGCGCCCAATGATCGTAAGCTTCCTGGTCGAACTCGCTCGGTTCGCCCGGCCCGGGTTTGTAAACCGTGGCGTAGAGCCGGGAGGCCGGCAGCTTCCAGCGATCGACGACCAGCTCCCACGCCCATTCGATCGCTTCCTTCTTGAAGTAATCGCCGAAGCTCCAGTTCCCGAGCATCTCGAAGAAGGTGTGGTGGTAGGTGTCGAGGCCGACATCGTCGAGGTCGTTGTGTTTCCCTCCGGCGCGAATGCATTTCTGGGTGTCGGCGGTGCGCGGCGGGTCCCAGGCCGGCTTTTGTTGCCCGAGAAAAATCGGGACAAACTGATTCATGCCCGCATTCGTGAAAAGCAGGTTCGGCGAGTCCGGCAGAAGCGACGCCGAGGACACGATCGTGTGTTGTTTCTCGAGAAAGAAATCGAAAAAGGATTGGCGAATCTCGGCGGCGGTCATGCGGAGGGAAAGTCAGGGAACCGGCGCGGATTTCCAAATGGAATCTGAGCGCGAAAAATCGCTTCGATTTGACGAACGATTTCCGCCTTCGACGCTGCCTTCATGCGCTCCGAAGCTGTTTTTGAAATCCAGCGACTCTTTCCGCAAGTTTACCTCGCCTGCCATGTCGACCACGTCCGGGCGGCGTCCACGGCATGGGACCTTTCTTCCCATGATTCCTCTATCCTCGCGCACCTGGATCGCGAGAAACCGATTAGTCCGCGGACGCTCGCGACCCATCTGGGGGTAGCAGCTTCTACTCTTTCGGCGTCCATCACCCGGCTCAGCGGCCTCGGATACCTCACCAGCAAACCGGCGGAGTCCGATAAGAGACAGCGCGAACTTCGGCTGACGGCCCGCGGGTCCGAGGCAATCGCTTCCACCTCGGTGCTGGACGCAAAACGCGTCGCCGAGCTTTTGACTCACCTTGATCCCGAGGACCGCGCGGCGGCCGTGCGAGGACTCCAACTTCTGGCCCAGGCCGCGCGCGAAATGAAACAACCCGAATGAAAATCGTGCTTATCCTTCTCGCGGTCGTTGTCGCGCTGGTGCTCCTGGTTCTCATCGTCGGCGCCGCGCTGCCAGGAATCATGTCGTCTCCCGGCAGGTCATTCTTCAACGGCCACCCGCCGAGGTCTATGAAACGGTGCGAAATTTCGCTGTCGCCCCAGGCTGGCGCCCCGATCTGGATAGGGTGGAAATCATTTCAACTGGTGATAATCACGTCCGGTTTCGCGAACACGGAAAACAGGGCACGGTGACTTACGACCTGGTCGAGGACCGGCCGAAGGAGAAAATCGTCACGCGGATTGCCGACGAGGATCTCGGGTATTCGGGCACCTGGACATATGCGTTCCAGGCCGCTCCGGACGGCACCCGGTTGGAAATCACGGAAGCGGGAGATGTTTCAAACATTCTCTTCCGCTTCGTGTCGCGCTTCGTCTTCGGTCACACCGGGACGATCGAACGATATCTCGTGGCTCTCGGGAAGAAATTTGGCGAAGACGTTTCGCCCCAGCCCTGAAGGACTTTGCCAGCCTTAGTCGCGGATGCGCTGATAGCGCAGCGCCTGGTAACCAGCCGCGGTCATCTCGCTCACGTCACGCTCGGAGGCGAGGGTTTTACTGAAAGGCGCCGCCTCATAAAAAACCGCGCGCTTCTTTTCCGCATCGAGCCATTTCACGAAGAGAAGCACGTGGCCGTTTGCCTGGTTCATGATGTCGGCGGGCTCCAGCGCGGCGGGCGACGGAAGTTTCTGGCAGATCGAAGCTAAAGAATTGGTCGAATGCCGCGTGGTCAACTTCCAACAATGATTGATGAAACCGGAACAGTCGATCCCGACCGCCTCAGCGCTGACCGCCTTGTCGCCCCGGCGCCGTTTCTCCGTTGTATAAACGTCACCGCCCGCTTTACCCGCTCGAATTCCCGCGCTGAAACTCTTCGGGCTGTCGTTCCCACCCCACTTGTAGGCGACTCCGATATTCTCCGCGTCCGGCAGCCAGCACTCACTCAATGGGCTCCCGTGGCCGCTGCCCCGATCGGGGGTATGCACTTCAACGCCATCCGCATCTTTTCCATGCCGCACATTTTTCGGGGACGCTTGCCAGCGATGGTTAATGAATGACTCGGCGATTCTGAGGGCTTCCCCACGCGTTATGGATTGCGCCGACGCGAGAACGGGGCACGCCGCCAGGACGATCAACGTAACGATCACGAACCGCGACCGCTTGCGCAGACGGGACTGGTAAACTCTCAACAAAGTCATGACCGCCAAAATAAAGCGCCGGTAGTTTCGACGGGGTCCCTCGACTGCGCTCGGGATGACGTTATTTCTTGTCTTCGTCCAGCTTGGCTTTCACTGCCGTCTCGATCTCTTCATAAAGCGCGGGGTCGTTCTTTAACGCCTCTTTCCCCGCGTCGCGCCCCTGGGCGAGCTGGGTGCCCTTATAGCTGAGCCAGGAACCGCGCTTTTCGATAATCTGTTTCTCGAGGGCGAGGTCCAGAAGGGCGCCGGTCGAGGAAATTCCTTCGTTATACATGATGTCGAACTCCGCTTCCGTGAACGGCGGCGCCACTTTGTTCTTCACAACTTTTACGCGGGTCCGGTTGCCGGTGACCACGCCATCGGTCTGTTTGATCGCGCCGATGCGGCGAATATCGATGCGGACGCTGGCGTAGAATTTCAAGGCTTTGCCGCCGGGCGTCGTCTCCGGATTGCCGAACATGACGCCAATTTTTTCTCGGATTTGGTTGGTGAAAATGCAACAGGTCCGTGCCTTGGAAATCAGCGAGGTCAACTTGCGCATGGCGGCGCTCATCAGGCGGGCCTGCGCTCCCACGGTCGAGTCGCCGATCTCACCCTCGAGTTCCTGTTTCGTGACCAGAGCCGCGACGGAATCGAGGACGATAACGTCGAGCGCGTTGGAGCGCACGAGCGTCTCTACAATCCGGAGCGCTTCTTCGCCGGAGCTCGGCTGCGAAACCAGCAAGTCATCCATGTTGACGCCGAGACGGCGCGCGTATTGGGGATCGAGGGCGTGCTCGACGTCGATGAACGCCGCCAGACCCCCGCGCTTCTGGGCCTGGGCGATGACAGTAAGGGTGAGCGTGGTTTTGCCCGAGGATTCGGGTCCGTAAACTTCGACTACGCGACCCCGCGGAAATCCACCGACTCCGAGAGCGCGATCGATCAGGATGTTGCCGGTAGGAATGACGTCGATATCGACAATCGTCGCGTCACCGAGCCGCATTATGGCGCCGTCGCCGTAATCCTTCGCGATCTGCTGGAGGGCGAGGTCGAGGTTCTTGTTGCGGGCGGCGGTGACTTTGTCTTCGGAGGGTTTTTCTTCGGTTTTCGTGGCCATAGGAGAATTGTTTAAGTACGGCCAGCACCGACTTTCGCCAAGTAGAAAAGCTCCGCCGAGATGTCGGAAAATAGCGACAGGCCGCAAACCGTTGCGGTTTGCGGCCTGTGCCTAACCCAACTCCTTACGCCTTACGCCACAGTGATCTTGCGCGGCTTCACTTGCTCTGCCTTGGGCAGGGTCAAGGTCACGACCCCCTGGTCGATCTTCGCGCTGATTTTTTCCGCATCGATTGATGGATCGAGCTCGAAGGCCCGCCGGAAATTCTCCGCGCGCGATTCGCGGTGAAGCAAAGTGCCTTCCACCGAAGGGGTCGAACGCCGGCCTAAGATAGTGAGCTCGTTATTCTCGACCCACATATCCAGGTTTTCCTTGCTCACCCCCGGCATTTCAACCTTCAGGATGTAGCCATCCGCGTTTTCGAGGACGGTGGCCGCCGGCGCGATAAATTGCTCGGCCGCTCGCTCGCCACTGCTCGCGTTGCTGCGATTTTCACGAACCAAAGTATTCATTCGATTTCCTTTCTTGAGAATTTCTTAACTAACGTTGACTTGGATTTGTTTCGGCTTGGCCTCTTCCGCTTTCGGCAGCGTCACGGTGAGAAGACCGTCCTTGTAAGTCGCATTCACCTTGCTCGCCTCGACGCGAGTCGGAAGGGAAATGGTGCGGCGGAACTTGCCGGTGAAACGCTCCGTGCGCGTGGCGCCGTCGCCTTCGCCGGTTTCTTCCTTGCGCTCACCGCCAATGGTCAGCGTGCCGTCATGAAGCGAAATCTCGATGTCTTCCTTGCGCATGCCTGGAAGCTCGACAACCGCGACGACGTTGTCGTTATTCTGATAAAGATCCAGCGCGGGAGTCCAGCCGCTGAAAAGCTGCGCCTGGCGGCTGGTGCCCGTCAAAAAGGGCAATTCGAGGAGCGTATCGAGATCGTCTCGAAGATTTGCCCATCGATCAAGAGAGGGCCACATCACGGATCTTGGGGTTTGGTAACGAACTAAACTCATATGATTTCCTTTCGTTGTTAGCTTTGTTAATTTGAAAAGTCGATATGGGAATAGCGAGAGAAATGCCAGGTCGCATTCGAGGCGCCTCTATAAGCATATATAGTTGTTTTCCAGATATTTATAGCTTAAACGCCGTCAACAATGATCTTTGCCCGTAGGACCATATTGTCCCACTTTCGGGCAGCCATAAAGGGAGGTTGCCGTGCAATTTTGACGCTATCTTTAGGTGGAGGAATTCTTCTAACCGAACCATTTATTGCCCTCGGCCATCGCCCACGATATTTCTCGGTAATGGCCGCCCACCAAAACGACGAGACAGCCATGAAGCAGGCGCTTCGTGAAGCGCGCCGTGGCCTTGGCCAAACCAGCCCGAACCCGGCCGTGGGAGCGGTCCTGGTGGTGGATGGTATGGTCGTCGCGCGCGGCCATCATCGGAGAGCGGGCGGACCTCACGCCGAAATCGAGTGTCTGCGCCAATTTCGAAAGCCGGTCCCGAAGCGCGCGATTTTGTACGTGACGCTTGAGCCATGTTCAACCGAGGGACGAACCGGGGCGTGCACCGAGGCAATCGTCAAAGCGGGTGTCAGGCAATTGGTCATTGGCGCGATCGACCCGAATCCCCGGCACGCTGGACAAGGGATCGACCTTCTGACGGGAGCAGGAGTCCAAGTGAGAACCGGAGTCCTGGCGGACGAATGTTCCGCGCTCAACGAAGCCTATAACAAATGGATCACGACCGGGCTTCCCTTTGTCATCGCGAAATGCGGGATGAGCCTCGACGGCCGCTTGACCGCATCGCCGGGGGAAACCCAGTGGCTTACCTCCGCGACGGCACGGCGCGATGCGCGGCGGCTGCGCGCCCAGGTGGACGCCATTCTCGTCGGCGCGGAAACGGTCCGGGCAGACAATCCGCGATTGACTGTTCGCGGGCAGGGCAGTGCGAAACAACCGTGGCGGGTCGTGCTATCGCGTTCGGGCAAACTGCCGCGGCACGCAAAAATTTTCGCGGATCGCTTCGCCGGACGGACACTTGTTTTTCGGGAGACGACGATGGCAACTCTGCTCCGCGAGCTGGGTTCACGCGGGATTACGAGCGTCCTTATCGAGGGCGGCGGCGAAGTCCTGAGCCAGGCGCTGGATGAACGAGTAATCGACCGCGCCCAGGTTTACGTGGCGCCGCGACTCACCGCCGGCCCGACCCTGGCGTTCGCGGGATCGGGCGCGGGCACGACGGACGAGGCGATGCGACTCCGCGATATCCGCTACGAAAAAATCGGAGACGACATTCGCATCACCGGCTATCCCGTCGCCGTTGAATAATTCGGCATCATCCGCGTCCAAATTCGTGGTAAGTTGCTACACACATCCAAGGGAGGATTAGCATGAGCTGGAAAAAGATTCTTTTGATTGCAATCGGAGTGGGAGCGTTCGCCTTCGCGGGTGCGACCAAGAGCCAGGCAGGCGTGTCGGTCGGCATCGGTTTCGGTTTCCCGATCGGATATGGGTACGGCTACCCATATGGATACAGCGCCTACGGTTATCCGTCCGGATACTATGGATACCCGCGCCCGGTCGTTTACGTCGGGCCGCGCTACCATCGCCATCACCGCTACTACCGTTCTCACCGGCACTACCGAAATTACGGATACCGCCCCTATGGCGCGTATCGGTATTACTAAGAGAAGCGCTCCAGATGCCTTAGAGCAGGACGCTGTCCTCGAGGGCCAGATCGTCAGAGCCCACTAACTCGTCGATGTCGGCGAGGAGATCGTTATCCTGGATTTCGGCAGCTGTCGCAACTTCGGCGGTCGCCTGCGGCTGGTCGCGCTCAACCAAATGACCGGGGAACGTAAGCGCGGCGATGACGACAACCGCTACGCCGGCGAGCGGAACCAGCCATTGGGGACGCCACCAGCGGCCCGGCACCGATTCGCCCTGGGCTTCGCGAATCTTCCGCAAAACGTTGCGCGCGAAGAAAGGCGAGACTTCAGGCTCGGCCGAACGGCCCAGAAGGTCCCATAGTTTTTCGTCGTCTTCGCGTTTCATAAGCGATAATTAAACTCCGCTTCCGCCCAAAAGTTCCGCGAATGCTCCGCCGGGCCGGGAATTACGTTTCGGCGGCTTCGAGAAAGCCTTCCAATTGCCGGATCCGGGTCGGGTGCCGCATCTTCCGGAGCGCTTTGGCTTCGATCTGCCGAATCCGCTCCCGGGTAACACGAAATTGCCGGCCCACCTCTTCCAGGGTCCGGCTGTATCCATCTACCAGCCCAAAACGCTGCTCGAGGACCTGGCGCTCCCGATCGGTCAAGGTCTCCAGGACATCCTTGATTTTCTCCTTCAAGAGGACGATCGCGGTCATATCGCTGGGATTTTCCGCGCCCTTGTCCTCGATAAAATCGCCGAAGTTTGTCTCTTCGCTTTCGCCCACCGGCGATTGGAGAGAAATGGGCTGCTGCGCCATCTTCAGGACCGCGCGGACCCGATCGACCGGCAGCAGGATTTCCTCCGCAACCTCTTCCGGCGTTGGCTCGCGGCCGTATTCCTGGACGAGCTGCTTCTGCACCCGCATCAGCTTGTTGATCGTCTCTATCATGTGCACCGGGATGCGAATGGTCCGGGCCTGATCGGCAATGGAACGTGTGATCGCCTGGCGAATCCACCAGGTGGCATAGGTCGAAAATTTGTAACCGCGGCGATACTCAAACTTCTCCACCGCCTTCATCAAACCCATATTCCCTTCCTGGATCAGGTCGAGGAAGGAAAGGCCGCGATTAGTGTATTTCTTGGCGATGGAAATGACGAGCCGGAGGTTGGCCTCCACCATCTCTGTTTTTGCCCGTAACGCCTTGTGCAACCAGCCCTTGAGAGCGCGGTATTGCTCGGTGTATTCCGCGAGCGAAAGCCAGAGCGTGCTCTCCAGGTCGCGCGTTTTGATTCCAAGCGGTGAGCGGGCGCCGTTTTCCCGGGGATGCTTGGTGATTTCGACCTGCAAATGGGTAAGCACCTGGAACTGTTCGTCCGCCAGATGGACGAACTCCTCGGTCACCTTTTGTTTGAAATAAAACTTCGGATAGAGCTTTTGGAGGGAGGCGACCGATTTCTGGAACGCCTTCATCTTCTTGGCATCACGCCGTCCCGAGCCGTGAAGAATCTGGGCATAGAGCTGGCGAATGGAGCTGCCCAATTTATCGACCTGTTTGCACAGGCGCGGCAGCAACTTCATGTAGCGCTCGCGGCTTTCGATCTTCTTATCGAGAATAACGCGGTCGAACCGTTCGCCTCCTTCGGTGAGCTTTTGGGCCAGATCGAGATGCGCCTGGGCGATGAAACCGAAACGATTGATGAGGCGCTGCACCATGATCTCGGCCTCTTCGATCCGCTTTGAAATCTCCACTTCCTGTTCCCGGGTCAGCAGGGGCACCTGGCCCATCTGCTTGAGATACATCCGCACCGGGTCGTCCAGGATATCGAGCTTCGGTTCCGGTTTCTCTTCCTCCTCCTCTTCGCTGTCTTTCTTGACATCCTTGTAGCGATCGACCTCGGATGCCTCGATGATATCGATCTCCATCCGGCGAAGGCGCGTCAGAATGGCGTCCAGCTCGTCGGCATCGCTGATATCCGCCGGCAACGCCTCGTTGAGATCGTCGAAGGTGAGATAACCCTGCTCTTTGGCGAGCTTGATGAGCTCCCGGATGCGCGCCTGGACGTCTCCCGGCGCACTAGCGGCCAAAATCTCTTCGGACTCCGAAGCGTCCGCGCCATTCAACGCTTTTTTCGCGGAACGCACCAAACTGGAAAACTTCGTGGCGCCCGCTTTGCGAGTAGTCGCCGCCGCCTTGGTGGGTTTCCGGCGAGGGGGTTGCGTTTTGGCCTTGGCAGGCTTAGGTCGGGCCGTTTTTGTCTTCGCCGGTTTCCTCGGCGAGAGCCGGGCGGCTTTTCGTGCGTGTTTTCTCGGGTGAGTAGCCAAAATTGGGTGCTATTGAGGTAACGCTGTTTTCAGCCGGCTTGCGCTCGGCCTTGCCTGCCCCCTCAGCGACAGGGTTCAGTTGTCGAGCACGCGGGCGGGCGAAAACGTCGAAAGCTCGCGGAGTTGCTCCGTAAGGTCAAGAATTTGTTTCTGCAAATTGACCGCTTCTCCGGTGGTCAAACGGGGTAATTTCATACGGCCTTCCGCGATTTGAAGCTGGCGGCGTAAAATCGCCCGGCGGAGCCCATTCCACCAGCCTTTGGCGATTTCCAAGCCGTTTGGCGGCATTTTTTGCATAAGCCAGGACGAGACCAGCGCCTCCTCGCCCGGAGCGAGACCAGCCATAAACGCGTTCAACGAGGCCGGATCGTCCGGCCGCAGGTCGCCGGCCAGAATGCGGCCAAGTATTTCCGCATCCGGCGTGTGCGAAAGGAGCTCGCGCCAATCCTGGGACAGCAAAAATTGCCGCGCGTCTTCGTGGCGTAGCGCCAGCAGGCAAAGCATGGCGACCTCGTGTCGTGGCGGCGGCACGACATCATGATGCCCTTCCGCTTCATCAACGGAAAACCGCTCGCGGCCTGGTTGCGTCAGGAACTTCTCAAATTCCGTCGGCGGCAGCTCCAACCGCGCGCTTACCTTCGACGCAACTTGCGAGCGCATGAGGCGATCCTGCACTTTCCCCACGGTTTCGGCCAGGGCCCGGCCAAATGCCATCCTCTCATTCAAGGATGAGAAATCCCGCGACTTCGCTTCGCGTTCGATCCACCAATCAAAAAAGTCCCGTGCGCCAGCCACCAGCTTCTCAAATTCCTCGCGGCCACGGTTCCGCACCATGGAATCAGGATCTTCGCCGGGCGGCATCTCCACTACCCGCACGACGAGATTGTTCTGGAGCAACGCGTCCAGGGAACGCTCGGCCGCCTTTTGGCCCGCCGCGTCCGCGTCAAAGCAGAGCACTACTTCACTGACGAATCGTTTTAGGATCCGAGCCTGTTGCTCGGTGAAAGCCGTCCCTTGCGGAGCGACGACGTTCGCGATCCCCGATTCGAAAAGCGTAATGAGATCGAGCTGGCCTTCGCAAACGATGGCGCAATCCGTCTCGATCAAACCACGCTTGGTCTTGTGCAGACCGAATAGCACCCGCCCTTTCCGGAAGAGTGACGTCTCGGGCGAATTCACGTATTTGGCGGTCTCAGCGCCCTTGTCGAGCACTCGCCCGCTGAAAGCGATCACTTCTCCGACATCGTTGTGGATTGGAAACATGATCCTGTTCCGGAATCGGTCGTAGCCCCTGTTATCGTCGCCGCTCTCTTCGCGGCGCGCGATCAACCCGCTTTCCAGAAGCAACCGCTGCTGGTAACCGCGCTCCAGGGCCCAATTGAGAAATGCATCCCAGCTTTCCGGCGCAAACCCGATCTGCCAATCTTTCGCGATCCGTTTGTCGATCCCCCGCCCTTTCAAATATTCGCGCGCCGGTTCGCCTGCTTTCTTCTTCACCAAATTTTCGTGGAACCATTCGGCGGCTTCCGCGTGCAACTGGAGCAAGACTCGCCGCGCTTCGTGCTGCCGGTCTTCGTCGCCCGGGCTCGTTCCGCGCTCTTCGATCACCGGAATGCCGACCCGTTGCGCGAGCTTCTTAACCGCCGCTGGAAACTCCAGGTGCTCGTAGTCCATCACGAACCGGAAAACGCTCCCGCCTGCGCCGCAGCCGAAACAGTGAAAGGTCTGCCGCTGCGGGCTCACGGTGAATGAGGGCGTTTTTTCCTGGTGAAAAGGACAGAGCGCCTTGAAAGTCGATCCCGCCCGCTTCAGCGGAAAATACGAGCCGATCACTTCGACGATGTCATTCGCCGCGGCAATCTGCTCGATGTTTTGGGTAGGGATCGTTCCCATGTGCGTTTACTTTTCGCTCGTGTTGCCGCCCGTCGCGATTCAAATTAAGCGAGAAGCGATTTTTTGATGAAAATATTGTTCCGGCTCCTGCTGTTGGTCCTCGGCTTGGCCGAGCTTACGCCCCTCGCGTCGGCGCGCGAAGTGGTCCAGAAGGGCGATACGGTGGTGATTCAACTGAACGGTGAAATTTCGCCACCGCTCTTTTTGTTTCTTCGGCGTGCCGTGAAAGCTGCGGAGGCTGCGGGGGCGGGCGCAATCGTCATCGAAATGGACACCTACGGCGGCAGGCTCGACAGCACCTCGGACATCGTCGGGATGCTCAATCGCACCACGATTCCCACCTACACTTTTATCAATCCCAACGCCGGTTCGGCGGGCTCGCTCATCGCCCTCGCCACCCGATACATCTACATGTCGCCGGTGAGCGCGATTGGCGCCGCAGCTCCGATCCTCTCCACCGGGGCCGATCTTCCGGCGACCGCAAAGGACAAGACTATCTCGTATTGGTCGGCCCTCATCCGCAGCTCGGCCGCGAAGAACAGCCACAATCCCGACGTCGGCGAGGCTTTCATGGACAAGGAAAAGGAAGTGAAAATCGGCGATCGCGTGGTCCACCCAAAAGGATCGCTTCTGACCTTGACCGCGCAGGAGGCCGTTGAGCGGATCAATGGGAAGCCGCTCCTCGCCGAAGGCATCGCTGATTCCGTGGCCGACCTTGTGAAAAAGGCCGGACTGAAAGGCAATCTGGTGTCGGTCGAACCAAGCGGATTCGAACGCCTCGCGTCGTGGATTACGGCGCTGGCGCCTTTGCTTCTCCTCCTGGGAATCATCTGCGCTTACCTCGAATTCAAGATCCCCGGCGTCAGTCTGCCGGGAATCATTGCCGCGATTTGTTTTGCGCTCTTTTTCGCCGGGCACTATCTGGCTGGCCTGGCGGGTTGGGAGGTGGTCGCCCTCTTCGTGCTCGGGGTAATTCTGGTCCTGATCGAAGTGCTCTTTTTTGCCCATTCGACCATTGTCTTCGGCGTCGTGGGCGTCTTTCTCATGCTGGGCGCCCTGCTCTGGGCGATGGTTGACCGTTATCCCGGCGAGACTTTCTTCCCAACCGGAGACCAGATTGCGGTCCCGCTGCGCAACCTGTTTCTCACCCTCATTGCCGCCGCGGTCGTCATCGCGATTCTGGCCCGCTACCTCCCGAAAACGAACCTCTATCGCCGGTTCGCTCTTATGACGACGAATCCTCCCGGCCCCTCTCTGGCCGGCGTGCCGCGGGAATTTGCCACGGCCCTCGACGTGACACCTGGCATGCAAGGCACGGCCCAAACTACCTTGCGGCCCAGTGGCAAGGGGCGGTTCGCCGATCACGTCGTTGATGTGGTGACCGAGGGTGAATTCATCGCAGCGGAGACACCGATCACGGTCACCCAAAAGGATGGAATGCGCGTGGTGGTGAAACAGGTTGGCTGAATCATGTTTGGAATTCATGACTTCGCGCTTTTCCTTACCACCGGCATCCTGCTCAATCTGACACCCGGTCCGGATACGGTTTACATTTTGGGCCGGAGCATTGCGCAGGGAAGGCGCGCCGGAGTGGCGTCCGCCCTGGGTATTTCGGTGGGCAGTATTTTCCACACCGGCGCGGCGGCCCTGGGGCTCTCGGCGTTTCTCGCGACATCAGCCTGGGCATTCACTGCGGTGAAACTGGCGGGGGCCGCTTATCTCATTTTTCTCGGCGTGCGCGCGCTCCTGGAACGAAACCAGGATTTGTCCATCCCGGCGCATTTCAAGCAGAACGATCCGGCCGCCGCCTTTCGCCAGGGCATTCTGACTAACGTTCTGAACCCTAAGGTCGCCTTGTTCTTTCTGGCGTTTCTGCCGCAATTCATCGATGCGAACGCTGCCTCGAAAACGGTCGCGTTCATCTTCCTCGGCCTGACATTCGTCGCCACCGGAACCACCTGGTGTCTGATCCTGGCCTGGTGCTCGAGCGCTTTCAGCACCCGGCTCCGGGAGAATCCGACCATGACTGCGCTGCTCAACCGCGCCGTCGGCTCGCTCTTCATTTTTCTCGGGCTGCGACTGGCGGCGGCGGCGAGAAGGTAGGGCGAGACGCAATGTGGGAGGGGCCTTTGCGCCCCGACTAAAAGCAGGCACGGAGAGTCGGGGCACACAGGCCCCTCCCACATTGAAATCAGCCGCCGGCCACCACACGAACGAACTCGATCCGGTCGCCTTCCGCGAGCGGCCGGGTGGACCATTCCCGCTGATGCAGCGCAACAGAGTTATGCTCAATCAGCACCGTGTTAGGCTGCAGACCGTAATGCGCGGCGAGCTCCGCTACATTCGTCGCGCCATTGGTCTCGGCCGGTTCGCCATTGATCCACACTTTCATGACGCCATCAGTCCGGCATCCCAGTCCTTCCAGACCGGTTCGAACCCCTGCCGGCGAAGAACATCCGCCACTTCGGCCGGTGCGCGCTCATCACTGATCTCAAATTGGCCAGTCGCCAGCCTGTCCTCGCCGTTTTGGAATTCCGGCGCCACGATCCGCCCTCGAACTGTTCGATGCAGTCCCTCTGCGCCCTGGCCGGTATACCCGCCGGGCTCGGTGTGACTTCCAGCGCTCATCATGGTCACCCCAAGCGGCGCGAGAGCATCCCGCAAGGCTGCCCGCTCTCGCGTGCTGAGCACAATTCCCACCTCCGGAAAGATTATGCGAAAGGCGCAGATCAATTGCGCCAATTCACGATCCGTCATCGAGAACAAAGGATGAAATTCCCCCGCCGCCGGGCGCAGGCGCGGGAGGCTGACCGTAATTTGCGCCTGCCAGCAATGTTTCAATAAATACTCGACGTGCGCTGCCAGGCCCAGCGCCTCTTCCTGCCAGCGACACAAGCCGAAAAGGGCCCCGATCCCGAGCCGCCGAAATCCCGCTTCGTAACCGCGCTGCGCGCAATCGAGCCGCCAGTTGAAATCGCGCTTGGGACCAGACGTATGCATTTCGGCGTAAGTTTTCCGGTCGTATGTCTCCTGATAAACTACGAGGCCCTCCGCGCCGGCCTGCACGATCGGGACATAGTCGGCCGTCTCCATCGGACCGACTTCGATGGAGATCGACGAAAAATCCGGGGCGAGCGCCCGGACGCATTCAGCCAGATAATCCTGGCCGACAAATTTCGGGTGTTCTCCCGCCACGAGGAGAATTTGGCGAAAGCCTTCACGGGCGAGGTGCCGACCTTCCGCTACCACCTGCTGGAGGTCGAGGGTCACGCGCAGGATCGGGTTGTCACGGGAAAACCCGCAATAGCGGCAGTTGTTGATACATTCGTTCGAAAGGTAAAGCGGAGCGAAGAGCCGCATGGTGCGTCCAAAATTTTTCAAGCTGAGACGGTGCGACTGCTGCGCGAGGGCTTCGAGTTCCCCGTCCGACTTCGGCGAAATCAAATCCTCGAAGCGCCGGAGAAGCGGCGATTTCTGCAGGGGCAAATTGTCCAAAACCTCCGCGAACGACATCGGGAACAATTTCGCTCGCGGGTGCGCTTTGGCAATGCAGCTGTCTCACTCTCCCTCTTCCTCTACCTCTTAATCTCTCGATCAGGAGAAGCGGTCGGAGGTAGCGCCAGAGGAAGAGGAAGAGAGGGCGCCAAAAAAAAACGCCGGGAACACATACAGTGTTCCCGGCGTCTTGTTTAATTATACGGCGTTGTTTAGAACGCGAAGTTGATGCCGGTGCGGGCCATCCCGAAGTTGTTGTGCGTGCCCTCGACGATGTTCCAACTGAAGTCGTTGGTCCAGCCGCAGTGCGGGGTGAAGCGGACTTCAAACCCGCCGCCGACCTGGCCCATCCACCTGCTATCGTGGTCGTCGTCGTTATTGGTCAATGCAGTAATGCTGTTGTTATTGCCGCCGCCAAAGATGCCGCCGCCGCCGCCCCAGACATAGGGAGCGAAGCGCGAGCAGCTGATTGGGAAGCGCAGGGTGAAAGTCCCCAAAGCCGTTCCGACCACATTGCTGTCGTCATTGTTGTTGTTGAAGGTATCGTCGGTATTGGCAAACAGCAGGCTGCCCTGGAAGCCGAAACCGAAGTAACGATGGACGAAGTACTTAGCGTCCAGCGAACCGCCCCAGGCGTGATCCACGCCAAGGTAACGGTCGTCGCGCCATTCGGTTCCCGTGAAGGCGTAAGCGCCACTCAGGGTCAGGTTAAATTCGTTATCCGCATACCATTGCGGGCAAGGCGGCGGAGCGACGCTTTTCGATTCCTTCGAATAGGTCTCTCCGGCCGTCACGACAGAGGCCATTGCAATCACTGCGCTCAAGCTCAGTATTAGTTTTTTCATTTGTTGTTCTCCTTTTCGGTTAAGTGCTCCCATGCATTTACCATGCGCATCTTAAAAGAACGCATTTGGGGGTTCCTTTGGATGTCCGCGACTGTGGCACAGGTAAACTAATTTGCAAGAACGAACGGGGGTTTTTTCCCGTGTGTCAAGGTTTTAGTTCGGCCCCGGAATTGGCATCCGCCACCAGGAATTTCTCGTGGTGGTAGGTGGGGTCTCCCCGCAGGGCCAGACGAGCCGCATACCGCCTCTGGAGATCGATCAGGAGCTCTTCGTCCTCCTCCTTCAAACGTTTCAACACATCCGGGTTCAGAATAATGAGAAAATCGTGGACGCTGTCCTGATATTTTCGCATGACGGTGTTAAGGGTCCGATGCAGCTCCACGCTCGTCGTCATCGAGGTCTTGACCACTCCGCGCCCCTGGCAATAGGGGCAATTCTCATAGATTGAATCGCTGAGGCTCTCCTGCGCCCGTTGCCGCGTCATCTCCATCAAACCCAGGGCCGAGAGCGGCAGGACATGGGTCTTGGCTTTGTCGCGTTTCAACCGTTCCTTCATCAGATTGTAAACGCTTTGCTGGTCTTTCCGGCTCTTCATGTCGATGAAGTCGCCGATGATCAGGCCCCCAATGTTGCGCAGGCGCAATTGCCGCGCGATTTCGTCCGCCGCTTCCAGGTTGGTTTGCAAAATCGTTTTTTCGACATCGCGCCCCCCCTTGTTGCGTCCCGTGTTTACGTCCACGGCCACCAAAGCTTCCGTCTCGTCAATTACGATGTAGCCGCCGCATTTCAGCCATACCTGACGATGAAAGGCATCGTCGATCTGCTTCTGGATGCCGAAGTTTTCGAAAATCGGCGAAGCCCCGTCGTAGAATTTGATCCGGCTTCGGGCACGGCGCGAAATCTGTCCCACCATCGCATTCATGCGATCGATCGCCGTCCGGTCGTCGCACAGGACCTCGTCGATGTCTTCCGTGAGAAAATCGCGAACCGTGCGTTCCACCAGGTCCGGTTCCTCGAAGACCCGGCAGGGCGCAGGCTCATCCCTGATCAACTGTTCGACCCGGGCCCATTGTTCGACCAAAAAGCTCAGGTCCCGAACAAAATACCGGGCCCGCTGGCCCTCACCCACCGTTCGAATGATCACGCCCACGCCTTCTGGAATTTCAAGGCCCCGGAGGATCTTGCGCAATCGTTCCCGTTCCTTTGGGTCCTCGATCTTGCGCGAGATGCCGCTGCGATCGCTGTAAGGCATGAAAACCAGATAGCGGCCCGCGAAGCTGAGATTCGTCGACACGCGCGGTCCTTTTGTCCCGATCGGTCCTTTCGTGACCTGCACGATCACGTCCGCGCCGACAGGATAAATACTGGGAATATCTTTCGCGGTGATTCGCTTTTTCGGCCGGCGGTCCTTCGGCCGGTCTATTTCCTCGATGCCGCTGTCGAGCGCGGCCGGGATCGCATCCCAAAAATGGAGGAACGCATTTTTCTCAAAGCCGATGTCGACGAACATCGCCATGAGCCCCATCTCGATGTTCTTAACTTTTCCCTTATAAACGCTGCCGACGATGTTCCGGGAGCTATTGCGCTCGACGTTATATTCTTCGAGCCGGCCGTTTTCGAGGAGGGCGACGCGGCGCTCCAGCTTCTCGACGCTGACTATCAATTTGTTGCCGGTCTTGGGCGAACCCAGACCTAAAATACGTTTTACCTGGTCTATCATAATTGGGGAGAGAGTTTGAGATCATAAGCGAAGCGTGGCGTTATTTCGGCGGCGCTAGGTTTGCGATCAAGGTGTTCATCATCTGCGCACCGGCCGGCGTGGCGGCGGTGGCGTGAGTGCTGGCGCCGGCTTGGGGCGGACGCCAAAAAGTCGTTCAAAAAAGTTAAGTTTGCGAGGTGGCGGGGTGGCCACTACGACCGGCCGCATGACCTTTTTCACTTTGCCGGCCGCGTCGGCCTCCGGTTCCACTGAGGGATCGGCGGTCGTGTTGGCCATGTCGCTGTTGGTCGAGCCATCGAGATTCTCTTCATCCGTGGCGGTAAGTTTCGGTCCGGAGTCCTTGAAGTCTACGGCAGGAATCATCTGGAACGGGTTCGCTTTCCGCGCGGGTGCGATCCAGGCGACCTGTTGCTGAAAATTGCCCTGGTCCATCGCCAGGGCCCGCTCGAGGATCCGCGTCGCAATCGGCGCCGCGACCGAGCCGCCATGCTCGCCACCCTGAACCATCACCGCGATCGTGTACTTTGGATCGTCATACGGCGCGAAGCAGGCGAACCACGCAATCGTGTCTTTCTTCCCTTCGGTCATCGCCTGGGCCGTGCCGGTCTTGCCCGCGACCTGGACGCCCTCGAGATGCGCCCGTCCTCCGGTCCCGCCACCTTCGTTCACAACTTTCCAGAGTCCGCGGCGGGCCAGCTCGATTTGTTGCGCAGGAAGATCGTATCTTAGATCGCGATGGATCCTCGGCGCCGGGTTCACCACCGGCTCGCCCTTTTCGTTGAGGAGCGACTTGCCGTCGAGATTCGTTACGCTCTGGACCAGTTTCGGATAATAGGAAATGCCCCGGTTTGCCAGGGTCGAATAGACCATCGCCAGCTGCAGGGGCGTGACCAGATCGTAGCCCTGCCCGATCGAAACGTTCGCCGTGTAAGCCTGCGACCAGCGTTCCCGCGGATAATGAATCCGCATCCAATCCGGACCCGGCAATACGCCGGGCGATTCGCTCGTGATCTCGATCCCGGAGGTCTTCCCCAGGCCTAACGAATCCCCAACTTCATCGATCGCCTCGATCCCCGCCGCGTTCCCGAACTGATAGAAGAAAGAATTGCAGGACACCTTGATCGCATCCGAAACGCCGAGAGTGCCATGGCTCCCGCCTTTCTCACCGATCCAGCAATGAAAAAAATGGTCTCCGTAGCTGACGCCGCCGCCGCAGTTGAACGTTTTGGTCGCGAGTCCCTTTTTTAGGCCGGCCAGGGTCGTCACCAGTTTGAAGGTCGATCCCGGCGGAAAGGCGCTGACCGCCCGATTGACCATCGGGTTCGCCTCATCTTTCCGAAGAGCCTCCCAATCCTTTGCCTTGATGCTGGGAATAAACGTATTCGGATCGAAAGAGGGTACCGATGCCATCGCCAGGATGTTGCCATTGTTCGGATCGACCACCACCGCCGCTCCGCGACCCACGGCCCGGAGCGCTTCTTCTGCGATCATCTGGATACGCGCGTCGATCGTGAGATTCACGTTCGCTCCGGCTGTCGGCGGCACCTCCCGCAGAACACCGTCGATCTGGCCCTTGGCGTTCCGGCGCATGTAACGGACGCCCGGCTTGCCTTTCAGGTATTCGTCCATCGCCTTCTCGACGTTCGATTTCCCCTCCACATCCGACTGATAAAACGAGAACTTCCTGGCTTCCTCCTTGTTCGTGTCGTCGGGAGGTCCCACGTACCCGAGCAAGTGGGCCGCGAGCGCGCCATAAACGTACGATCGCACCGGCTTGATCGTGATGTCGACGCCGGGCAGTCCGACATCGTGTTCCGAGAACTTGGCCATGGTCTCGAAATCGATGTCTTTCAGGTACGAATACGGGACTTCGGTATTAGTGCGGAAATGGCGCTGGAGTTGGACCGAATTGTAATCCCGGGCCAGGTCGAGATCGTCCAGGCGCGGGACGACGCCCGTGTTAACGATCTTTACGATGTCCGGCTCCTTCAGGTCCTTCGGCATCCCGTTGATCGTACTGCGATACTCAGTCAGAGGCGGCGGGCCGACCCGTTCGCGGTATCCTTTCACCATCTCCGGGAGATAAAAATCGACTTCGTAACTGGCCCGGTTTTGCACCAGGGTGGTTCCGTTGCGATCGCGAATTTCCCCGCGCACGGATGGGATGCGCACGGTTGCTTCCGAGCTGCCGCGAATTTTGTCGGTCCACTCCTTGCCGTGCGCTACCTGAACGTACCAAAGCTTACCCAGAAG